>CAJYHH010000809.1 GCA_913773825.1 Candidatus Sericytochromatia bacterium
TGCCTTGATTACCCGGTGGGGGCATATGTATCGATAAATCTACTTTTGGGGGGAGTTCAGCACCTGAAAAAGGGGTTGCAGCTAAAGGCACACCGCGCAGCTCGTCCTGGCTGGCAAAGGTCAGCCCTAGATTGGTTTTTGGAGTAGCTTGAGCGGGTAAGGCCAGCAGAGCGGCAAGGGCTGGAACAGACAAAAACCAACGCACCATGGCACAACTCCTGCTGTAATTTAAGTTTCATTATGAATCGCTTTTATTATACTGTCCGACTGTCTGATTTCCCAGTCGCGTGTAGTAGTGAAGATTCCCAAGACATTTTTTACAAGCTAAGTGTTCAATGCGTTTAATAAGTCTTAAATGTCGCGCATGAAATTCCAGCTAATTGGGTATAATTGACAGCAACAGCCTTCAAGGACGTCACACTCATGGGAAACCTTTATCACGTTAATGCCGGTGCCGGGCCGGTGTCATCCACCACCAGCCTCGACAATGTCGGTTTTTCGACGGTTTCTCAAGGTCAGTACTCTCAGAGCGTCCAGGTCCGCTCTCCTGAGCTGGCGCGTTTGTTAGGTGTTCAAGCTGGCTCACAGGTTTTTGTTGCCGAACAGCGCGCTGCTGATGCTCTAAAACTACTTGATCAGGGTGATGTTCTTAACAGTACCAAGGCGACTGTTTATGAAGGCGAGCCTTCTATGCTGGGCACGATGGGCGATTTTCTTTGGGGCACAAAAGTTCGCGAGAACTAATTCTGCACAATGGCCAAGAAGTCCACAGCTTTTGCTGAATTTATTCTGACCCGTGAAGAAGAACTTCGCACCACTATTTTACCCCTCTTAGAAGCTAATCATGCTCAGGGGATTAAGACCTTGATCTTTAAAAAAGATCTTGAAGGTACCCGTGTTCATGTGACCTGTATTGGTATCAAAGTACCCCATCTTCGTGCAGATGGCCCCACATATGAGCTGATTGCTTTGCGTCCAGATCAAAAAATTGATCTTTCTCGCTTTGCCAAAGCTGATATGAATCCGGTTGGCCTAAGTTTTGGCGAATAAAGCAGCATTTTTGTTTGTTGATTATCAAGGCTAGATAGTGATTTAGGCTGCTGGTTCAGAAGGCTGAAGATAAAGCTGTTGATAGAGTGAGTTTTGGCTAAGTTGCTGGTGATTCCCTTGTGCTGCAACCCGACCATTTTTAAGCAGAATAATCTGATCTGCCTGCTGCAAGGTTGCAACCCGATGAGTCACTAACAGGACCAGCATTCCGGGCACAAACTGGCGCAAAGCTTCCCAGAAACGAGCTTCGGTTTCTGCATCTAAAGCTGAGGTACAGTCATCCAGAATCAGAATATGTGGTTTGTGAACCAATGCACGGGCAATGGCAATTCGCTGCTTTTGGCCACCAGAGAGTTTAACGCCGCGTTGACCAATTAAAGTTTCCAGGCCTTCACTAAACAAAGGCAGATCTTGTTCGATCTGGGCAACTTGAATCGCAGCTTGCAGTTCATGATCTGAAATACCCTTACGGCCAAATAAAATATTCTCGCGAATACTAGCTGAAAACAGATTAGGGGTCTGGCTAACAAAGCCAATCTGGCTGCGCAATTGTTCCAGATCATAAGCCTGCAGGGCTTTGCCATTAAGCTTAATCTCACCTTGAGCGGGCTCTAACATTCGCGGAATCAGATCTAGTAATAGACTTTTTCCGCTACCAATTGCACCCGCTAAGGCGATAATTTCGCCTGCTTGAGCCTTAAAACTGATATCGTTCAGAATTTGATGATGAGGATAGGCAAAGCTTACCTGATTGAGACTCAACTCAAGAGAGCTGTCTGGCCAGGGTAGGGGTGTGTTGGCCTGAGTAATTTCAGGAGGGTAATTTTCAAGTTCTCGTACGCGCTCAACTGAGACGCTGGCCTGACGGCCTTTAATAAAAAACTGACCAACGTCGACAAGCGGCCAGAGCAGCATAAAGATGTAGTTATTAAAGGCGATCAGTGAGCCTAGTTTAAGCTGACCCTGAATCACCAGCCAGCCACCGGCTAAAAACACAACTAAAATGCCAATTTCGGCAAAGCGACTGTAGCTCAGTTCGAGCAAAGATTTAATCCGGGCCAATGCCATATCTTTGCTGTACTGATTTTCAACAACATGGGCAAAAGCCTTTGATGCGCGCTGTTCCTGGCCGTAAGCTTTAACAACGCGAATGCCATCAAGTGTTGAGGTCAGATAGGCGTTTAACTCAGAAATAGCTGTTTGCGATTGCTGAGAATAAGTCTGAGCCTGACGTGATGAGCGAACATAAAACAGAGCCACAGCTAACATCGGCAGAGCGGTTAAGAGCGTCAGGCCGACATGCAGTTGCAGCATGCAGTAGAGACAGCCGCCGATGATTAAAAATGCTTCATAAAGCCTGAAAATTCCGCTGCAGGCAAACCAGCCTAACTTTTTTTCGGAAATATCGTCAACTAAGCGAGTGGTGATGTCTCCGGTGCGAAAACGCTGAAAAAAGCCCAAGCCCAGTCTGAGCATCACATGTGAAAGCCTGACGCGGAAGCTATGTTCAAAGTAACAATTAGTCCAGCCGCGCAAATTCTGAATCAGACTGTGTAGAGCAAAATGCAGCAAACCAATCCCAAGCAGCAACGTAACATTTTGATTGAGGACCTCTCGAGTCAGGCTTTGAGCCTGCATCGCATCAAAAAGATTTTTGATAAACTGTGGCGTCCAGACACCAAATCCCACCATCATGGGCGTGGCAATAATCAGAAAGACCAGCCGGTAAGGCATTTCTTTCCAGTAGGGCCAGAGCCAACTAAGCGTATTGAGCAGGCTGTGTTTGCGGACTGTTGAATTTAAAGCATTTAGTGAGTTAAGAGAATTAAGCCCCATTTGTTTAGACCGTTTGTAGTGTTCGCATTTCGGCGTACACACCCTCTCTGGCCATCAATTCACGATGATTACCTTGTTCAACCAGTTCACCATAACGCAGTACTAGAATTTGGTCTGCTTGTTCGATTGTTACCAAACGATGCGCAATCATCAGAGCTGTGCGACCTTCAAGCAGCGTGCTCATAGCGCGCTGTAAGCTGCGTTCAGTATCTGGATCAATATGGCTGGTCGCTTCATCCAGAATCAAAATATCTGGATTGCGCAATAAAGCTCGGCCAAAGCTCAGCAGTTGCCGTTCACCTTCACTAAGATTGCGCGCTCCCTCGCTGATTTCTGTCTCATAGCCTTCTGGCAGACGATTGACCAGCTGATCAAGCCCCACTTCTGCAATTACGCGCTGAAGTTTGGCGTCAGGTATCTCAGCACCAAGCGTCAGATTACTGCGCAGAGTACCAGGGAAAAACGTAACGTCTTGAAGCACTAAACCCATGCAGCTGCGTAACTCATTTACAGACAAATTGCGAATATCTAAGCCATTGAGTAGAATTTGACCTCGATTTGGATCATAAAAGCGCAGCAAGAGAGACATAATAGTCGTTTTACCGCTGCCGGTTGGGCCGACTAAGGCCCAATGTTCACCTGCTGGACAGACAAAGCTCAGGTCACGTAAGACCCAGTCACTGGTTTCGCTATAGCGAAACCAGACATTTTTAAACTCAATAGTATAAGGGCCAGATGTTAGATTTTCTGGGGTTTCTGACGCTTTTAGAGTGGCTTGTTGATCGAGTAAATCAAACATGCGGCCGGCTGCGGCAATGCCTTTTTGAAACTCACTAAACTGTGAGGATAAAAACATAATCGGCACAAAAAAAGTGCGGATAAAGCTCATAAACATCACAAGTGCGCCGATATTCATGTGGCCGCGCAAAACCAGATCTCCACCAAACCAGAGCACCAGCACAATCCCCAAAGTCTGAATAAAAAACAGCAGATTAAAAAAAGTGTTAAACGCTGTGTTGCTGCGTCTGTCCATGCGGTATTTTTCACGACTGCGCTGGCTGATTTCTGTCATAAAGTGCTGTTGACGGCCAAAGACTTGAATGGTGGCGATGCCTTGAATTACTTCAGTTAAGAGCCCGTTGACTTCTGCGACTTGTTTGCGCAGATTAATCAAGACGGGCTCCATCCATTTATTAAACGTCAGAGCCGCAATCAGAATCACTGGGCACAGGCCCACAACATAAACAGCTAATCGTAAATCGTATTGCCAGGCCATAATCCCAAACATGCCCAGGACCATTAACAGATTGCCGAAAATATGGGTGAACACTGTGCTAAACAGCACTTTCATTTCATTGGCGTCATTTTCAATTCGCGAAACTAACTGACCGGTGTTGCTGCGGTCAAACCAGTTGAGATCCAGATTCAGCAGATGATCAAAGGCCCGCTTTTTTAAATCAGCAATAATTCGCTGACCGGTTTTTTCGAGCTCAAGGATTTCAATATAATTTGCTGCAAAGCCTAATAAAGCAAGACCAATATAGCTGGCTACCAGCCAGACCAGCCCTTTAAAATTACCCGGCAGAATATAGCTGTCGACGGCCTGTTGCAAAATAAACGGGCCAAGCATTTTGGTTAAAGAAGTAAATAACAGCAGGCTTAAAGCAAGGGCAAAAGAGCGGGCATAGGGTTTGGCCCAGGGCCACATGCGCTCCAGTAGGTCGCGCTGACGAGCAGAAGATGATGGGGGTTGGGTGACAGACATGGTCTTTTGGCGCTCCAGAACCCATATTGTACAGGCCTGCATGATGGCTTTTGAAGCAGATTGAGTGGGAATAATCAGGAATTTTGAGACTTGACAAGAATAGTTGTTTTAATTAAAATTTAACTTGAGCTTAATATTGTTAAGAGGTGCTAGATGCCAGCTGTCCAGACTCTCCGCTCTGCTTCACCTTTTGCACCCGCCAATATTACAGCTAGCAAGACTGCTCAGGCTGTTTCCGGCCCGCTGTCTTTTCAAACAAACAAAGCTCCGCAGATAAGCCCTCACCAAGAGGATCATCATGCTCAGGGCCCGGCTGCCGAAATCGGTAACATTCCAGGGCATGTGCCTTTACAGTGGCAGTTACCTAAACTTGCTGATCGCCCAAATCTGTCTGAGCAGGCTCGTAAGCTAAAACCTGCTGAAGCCCAGGCTTTATTAAAGCAGGTGCCGGTTAGTCGCAGTCTGCCTTACCCAGACAGTGAAGATACTCGCTCACCGCATCGGATTGTGCAGACTGCTTTGGCGCTGGCCTTAAAAGATCAGCAAATTGATATGGCTGAAGCCAGTGAATTACGAGGTCTGATGTTGACTTTACTGCCGTCTGTTGAGAGAGCCAAATATATTCAGACACTTGCCCAGGCGCCGATGTCAGCAGAGGCTAAGCCGATGCTGAGTAATCTTGATCCTGATTTAAGTGTCTATGTCAAAGACTTCAGCGCTGCTGAAATCCGCTTAATTGATAGCGCTGCTTTTAAACTGGTATTTCCTAACTTCAGTCGTTTAAGTCTCAGTCAGCAGCGTCAAGTGATAAGCGAACTTAATGTTTTTCTTAAACATTTTCCACAATTGCTGCCAGCGCTTAACAGCCTTAAAAATGACAATTATGGCCCTGGCTTTCAATACTTTTTTCTGGAATCCTCTGAAAACGAAGCCTTTGATAAGCTCATGCCTAAAAACGTGGTGGGCGTGGTAATGCCAGGCTCAACTGTTGTCAAAGATCCGCTGCTGCGTTTGCTTGCTGATAAAGTTAGCCTGCGACAGCTGGACCGCGGCGGAATGTATATTAAGAGCATTCAACAGGGTGTTTTTTCGCATGAATTTGCGCACGTGATTCATCTCAATCTGCTAAGTGATGACCAGCGTGACCAGATTAAACACCTCTATGACAAAGCTTGGCAGCAGATGCGTCAAAGCGAAGGCAAACAAGGTTTTGTCAGTAAATATGCCCAGACTAATCCTTATGAGTATTTTGCTGAAGGGGTAGAGTTTTATCTGACTGGTGATGCCAATCAACTTAAACACCGTGATTTAGGTTTATATCAGTTTGTGGCAGAGCTGTTTAAAGCCGGTAAGCTTTATACGGGTGGTGACGGGCATTTATTAAATGATCCAGAGCGGGTACATGGGGTTGTCTCTCAACAAGGCTCCCGAACCTTAGTAGGGTTAAGCCTTTCACGTGAAAGTGACTTGTTTTCTGTTCGCCATTTTGAAGGCGGGGTCACTCAGGAGTTAGCCGTACTGGCTGGTGAAGATGGAGCAGTTGCACGGGCTTCACTCGGCCTAAAAGCAGCCTGGAAACCTTCGGATAAACCGGCTGGTGTTTATGCAACCGCTGGTGGCACTGTTCAGGCTGGTGTGCTCGGCAGTGTCTCAGTTGGAGCAGGCGGTTTTGTGGGAGCAGGTGTGGATTATAAACACTTTAATGTAGAGCTGCGTCAGAACTGGATGGCGGGTTCAAACACAGGTAGTGGCACTGAAATTCGCGCTGGATTACGCTTCGAGTTTTAAACCCTGTCTAAGCCACGCTTGAAGCGCTCCTGAGTCCAATATATAATTATTGTGTATTGTGAATATTCAGTTTTTCTTTGTTGTCTTTTTTCTGTCTCTTTTGGCATGTGGTTGGCTCTAAACTGGGCACTTATTAAAACTGCTGCTATGCAGAACGCCCGATCAGTTTTTTGCAGTTGGGGGCACGTGTAGATGACGGTTGGATTAATGTGATGCTGCCTGCGCAAGTGGGCGAGACATTATTTGAAAATTGGCCTGAGCCAGTCTTTATACTGGATTCAGAAGGCCTTGTATTGGCTTTTAATCAAGCCGCTAATAATCAATGTCTGTCTGATGAAAAGAAGGATAATAACCAGCTAAACCGGCACCTGCAGGACGTTTTATACAGTGGTTCTGTTGAACTCAAGCAAGCGCTAAGGATTGACAGTGATATTGAGCCGGCTGGTTCTGAATTGACGCTGATGTTTGGTCAGGACAAAGTATTTGCCTGCCGGTTGATGCCCTTTGTGGACAATGAGCGTTATCTGCTTAGCTGCCGCCAGTTTCAGGAATCGTTGCCGGAATCGTTGCCGGAATCAAAAGCTCAACAGGCATTACCAGGACCACAGCCGCTCCAGGATGCAATCCAAGAGCTGACAGAGGCTGTAAAGCGTTATGATATGCTTTTGCAAGCTACTCAAGATTTAGTTTGGGACTGGAAGATTCAAGCTGATGAGTTGAGTTGGAGTCCTCTGATCAGCGAGTTTTATGGTTATCCGTCGGATACAGTTGAGCTGAATCAGACTTGGCGTCTGGAGCGGATTCACCCTGATGATCGTCAGCGAGTGACAAACAGTCTAAAAGAAGTGTTTGATCAGGGACAGAGCCGCTGGCAAAGTGAATACCGCTTTGCCTGTTATGACGGCAACTGGCGTTATGTATTGGATCGGGGTTCAGTGCTTTATGAGCAAGGACAACCTGTCAGAATGTTAGGTGCCATGCAGGATATAACTAGTCGCCGTCGTTACGAAACCGCGCTGCTGCGTTTTAATGACGAGCTTCATCAGCAGGCTACTCAGCTAAGCAGTTCAAATCGTGACCTTGAGCGTTTTGCTTATATTGCCAGCCATGATTTAAAAGAGCCTTTGAGGATGGTTGCGAGTTTTTTGCAATTACTTAAACGCCGTTATGAAAGCAAGCTAGACGACACAGCCAATCAATACATCCACTTTGCTGTAGATGGCGCTGAGCGGATGAAAATTCTGATTGAGGATTTGCTGACTTATTCACGAATTAGTAACCATGCCGAAGAACCCGTGAATGTTTCTTTGCAAGATGCGCTTGATCAAGCGCTTAAATTACTCAAGATCCAGATTGAAGAAACATCAGCTGAATTTCTGATCGGCGAGTTGCCAATCGTTAAGGGACATACGGTTCAGTTAACTCAGCTGTTTCAGAATTTAATTGGCAATGCCCTAAAGTATCGTCAAACAGAGCGGCCTGTGCGGATTGAGGTAGGCGCTCGTAATCAAGGTAAATATCAGGAAGTCTTTGTTCGGGATAATGGCATTGGAATAGAATCTGAATTTTTTGATAAAATCTTCATTATCTTTCAACGCCTTCATAATAAGAGTGACTATTCAGGTACGGGAATTGGTTTGGCGATCTGCAAAAAAATTGTTGAACGTCATGGTGGCAAGATGTGGCTTGAATCTCAACCCGGTCAAGGAAGCTGTTTTTGGTTTTCTTTACCCGATCCAACAGAATGGGGAGAAGCCTCGTACCCTTTACCTCTTCCTGCCTTAAGCTGGTCTGAATCTGAGGAGGGGATTTAAATGTTCTGCAAAACAGCCCCTAAAAAAGCTCAGTATCAGAGGGTTTGTTTAGCTTGTTGGATGGTGGCTGAACTGAGCTCTTATGTCTAATCAGTTTACCCATCTAAGTATTTTAGTTGTGGAAGATAATCCAGGCGATTTCTTTTTATTAAATGAGTTGTTGAGACTGACTGCGGATCAACCACCTCAAATCCACCAGGCACACAGTATTAAGCAAGCTCAAGCCTGGTTACAAGCGCATCATGCAGACTTGATTTTGCTTGATTTATCCTTGCCTGACTCCAACGGCATTGACTCGTTTAGTCAGATTTTTACAGTGGCCCCTCAGATTCCGATTGTGGTTCTGTCTGGGCTTTCAGATGCTGATGTGGCTTTGACGACCGTTAAACTTGGTGCACAGGACTACTTGGTCAAAGGTGAGTTTGAAGAAAAGCTGTTGTACAAAGTCATTGTGCATAGTCTTGAGCGTCGCCGACAGCTTGAACAGATTGAGCATTCTGAAAGTAAGTACCGCCACCTTTTCGAAAATAATCCTCAGCCGATGCTGGTTGCGGCCAATGAAGACGGGCGGATTCTGGGCGTTAATCGGGCTGCTGTTGTGCGTTATGGTTATAGCTCAAGAGAATTTCTGAATCTTCATATCTATGACCTACTTGATGCTGAAGAGAAAAATCGTCTGGCTGAGATCAAGACAGAAAGTTGTGCTGACTATGGTGAGTCAGGCATCTGGCGACATTGTACACGTGATGGTGAAATCATCTATGTCAACGTGCTCTGGCATCAATTGCTGTTTGAAGGCCAAAAAGCTTGTCTGATTTTAGCTCAGGACATGACAATCAATGTCTTGGCGGAACGAGAGAAAAACCTCTTGATTCGTGAGCTTACTCATAAAAATAATCACCTTGAGCAGTTTACTTATATTGTTTCGCATAACCTTCGTGCACCTGTTGCTAACCTGCTTGGGCTGTGTGAATTAATTCAAGGACAGCACACTGATCCTGATTTACTTGAGCAGGCTGTGCAATTGATTCAGGAATCGGCTTTAAGGCTTGATGATGTGATCCTGAACCTCAATCAAATTCTGAGTATTCAGCGTGGTCAGGCTCATCAGGCTTATGTCTCAATCCGGCTTAATAAGTTAATCCAGGATATTCTGGAAGTCTATCGGAATCAGCTTAATGAAGCGAATGTAACTTGCAAAATCGAGCTTGAAGTGAGTGATTTGGCGAGTATATATAGTTATTTATATAGTATTATTGAAAATCTTGTCTCAAATGCTATTAAATATCGTTCTTCTGAAAGACCCTTAGAGCTGTCTATTTATTCTCGCTCTTTAGGAAGTGAAATTGAAATTTGTGTTAGAGATAATGGGCTAGGCCTGCCAGGCGATTCAGAGTATGTGTTTGGTATGTATAAGCGCTTTCACTCGCATGTTGAGGGTCGTGGTTTAGGTTTATTTATGTGCAAAAACCAAGCAGAAGCCCTGGGAGGCAGTTTGACTGTACAAAGTGTCTTGGGGCAAGGCACAACCTTCCGTTTATTATTGCCGTTGCTCAACCATACTGACTTGAATGATCCAAGTGATAAACGGCTTTCAGATAAGGCCAGTCCAGGCTCGCGACCGGTCTAGCTTCCTCTACAAGCGGTTTTGCTATCTATGCTAAACTTTTTAACAGTGCCTAAGGACAAACATTCACAAAGATCTAAGAGTTGTTTAGGGCGCTGATTCAGAGTTTTGAAGTTCTAACTAGCTCAAGAGACAAAGACATGATTAAGTTGCTTTCCCGATTGGCCAGTGCAAGTCTGATCACAGCTGCATTACCTGTTTTGGCTGCGTCTGGCGCTGCTACTCAAGATTTGATGCCGCACACAGAACTCAAACGCGGTATGACCGGCAGCTGCAGAACGGTTTTTCAGGGCCAAACCGTTGAGCCCTTTAATTTTGAAATTATTAATGTCTTACACGGCTCACTTGGGCCTAAGCGCGATTTGATTTTAGCGCGTTTACGCGGTGAGAAACCTGAGTTTACAGGCGTTGTTGCGGGTATGAGCGGCAGCCCTTGTTACGTCAATAACCGCTTAATCGGTGCTTTGTCTTACCGGTTTGGGATTTTTACTAAAGAGCCGATTGCTGGTATTACACCGATTTACGATATGCTCAGCCTGTTTGAAATTCCTGAGCGTCAGCCTGCTGCCAGCAGCACCGTTTACGAGCCTCCCAAATACAGTGACGTTATTAGCCAAATGAGTCAGGCCCATACACCCATTCAGATTGCTGGGCTTAACGGCTCACTACAGCCCATTTCAACTCCTTTAAGCTTTAGTGGGTTTGATCAACGTGTTGTTGCTGCTTTTCAGAATGATCTGACTAAAATGGGATTTCAGCCTGTGATTGGCAGCTCTGGTGGCTTTAGCGGTCATCCAGAAGCTCCCGCCGAACTCGAAATGGGGGGAGCCATTGCAGGTCAGCTGGTAAGAGGAGATATCTCTGTCTCTGGTACTGGCACAGTGTCTTATATTGATGGGAAACGCGTGCTGGCGTTTGGGCATCCGTTTTTTAACAGTGGCCATGTGCGGATTCCAATGGCGACAGCTTATATTCAGCATATTATGGTGTCTGAAATGGGCTCTTATAAAATGGCCGAAGATGGCCGTGAAGTTGGAACCATTACACAGGACCGTTTAACCGCAATTTCTGGCACATTGGGTGAACACTCACGGATGATTCCAGTTGAGATTAATCTTCAGGATCAGACCGCTGTTGATCCCAATAAAGTTAACTTTGAAGTGTTTGAAGACCCTGGCTATACGCCCATGATGATGGCGATGGCGGTTCAGAATACTCTGGCATCCCGTTTGCAGCACAATATGGGTGGAAATTTAAGTCTCAGCGGTAAGATTCAAGTAGACGGGCGGACGCTGCCGCTGGAACGCTTTTATTCAGTGCCTGAGCAGTTAGATACACCGAATATGGCCAGTCAGGAACTGGCACAGCGGCTGTTTGCAATCTGGAATAATCCTTTTAAACCAGCCAAAATTGAAAAAGTCAGTTTGAACTTTACTTTTCGTCCTGAAACTTTAATGGCTTATATCGATGAAGTCTGGAGCGATTCCCATGAAGTTCGCCCCGGTGAAAGCGTAAATGTTAATGTGCGCTTACGGACTTATCGCAATCAGTCGATGGTGCGACAGCTAAAGGTGCAGGTGCCAACTGATGTTCCCTATGGTCCTTTACTGCTGATGATCAGCAATGGACCGGCTCTCGATAAACTTGAAAACGATCTTAAAAGCGGCTATGCCAGTTATGAAGCTCTGCTGGATGAGCTGTCAAAGCATCGCAGCAGTACTCGGCTTTATGTCAAAGTGATTAGCAATGAACCGGGTGTGATGTTGTATAACCAGCTTTATTCCAAGTTGCCGGCCTCTGTTCGTGAGCGTCTGGAATTGCCAGAAAATCTTAGCCATACGGTTTCTCTGCTGCGCTCACCCGGGACAGAATACAGTGTTCCTGTGGATTATGATCTGCAGGGCCAGCGTTTTTTGCAGGTTCAAGTGACCCCCCGTGGTCGGGTGATCAATTAGCTTAACATCAGTGAACTAAGCCCAGACTGAGCCCAGTTCAAAGTGTCTGCAAAGAGTAATTCAAAAAGCATTAGAAAATAAAAAAATCACGCTTAACGCGACCAAACGCACTCGCTAACCAGAAAGGAATCCTGTCTCGTGATCAAAAAATTCCTGCTTGCCAGTACCTTGGGACTGGCGCTTAGTCTGCCCGCCCAGGCTGAGTTTCCCAGTAACTGGTATGTTGAGGGGGTTCAGGGCCTACTTGAAGGCAATGTGGTCTCCACTTCGCTTCAGGCAGACGGTTCAGTAGCGCTAAGTGCGGAGTTGCGCTCTCTGGCTCGCCTAAAAGAAACGGGTATTCTGGATGCTGCGCGTCTGAGTGACGGCCGTTTAGTGCTTGCAACCAGTCAGGATGGAGCTGTTTATCTGCTGACACCTGGCCAGGCTGAGCCTAAAGCATTATTACAGCTTGGACGTGACATGATTACAGCTGTTGCAGTGGATAAAAACGGCCGGATTTACGCTGCTTCAGCTCCTGATGGCAAGCTTTACGCCGGTACAGCAAGCGAAGGTCTTAAGCCGATTTACACGGGCAAAGAAGGTTATATCTGGGATATTCTGACTTTGCCAGATGGGCGGATTTATTTTGTAACAGGCAATAGTGGCGCACTCTATGAGCTTAAGGGCAGTCAGGCCACATTGCTTTATCGCTCACAAGAAAGTAATTTGCGAAGTCTTTACTACGATACAAAATGGGGCTTGTTGGTGGGTGGCGGCAGTAAAGCCGTGCTTTATCGCTATCTTGGTAATCAGCGAATCGAAGCGCTGTTTGAAGCTTCAGGGGATGAAATAACTTCGATTACAGGAGATGGCAAAGGTCATCTGTTTATTGCCAGCAATCGGGCTCAGGCTCAGGCCAATCAGAATAAAAGCACGGTTTACCACCTAAACCCGGCTGGACACAGTGAGATTTTATTTCCGCTAGCCGAAGAAACTGCTTATAGTCTGGCTGTAGACAGTGCTGGAACTTTGTTTGTCGGGACAGGGAACGCGGGCCGAATCTATACTATTTTGCATCCGCTTGAAACCGATAAACGCACCCTTAGTTTACCTGCGCGCTCACAAGCCGGGCAGGTTTCAGCCTTGGTTCCGGGTCCAGATAAGCGGATGTTTGTTTTGGGCTCGGGCCCCGCTACAGTTGAAGAATATCAGGGAAAATATCGCTCTGCAGGTGTATATGAAAGCTCCGTTTTATCTCCTGAGCTGCCAGCCAGTTGGGGAATGCTTCACGTTAATTCTGTGTTGCCAGCAGGCACACAAATTGTGGCATGGTCACGCAGCGGCAATACCCAGACCCCTGATCAGACCTGGAGTGACTGGTCTCAGCCTTATAACAATCCAACCGAAGTGCAGATTGATTCACCGCGTGGGCGCTATCTTCAGCTTAAATTTGAGCTGCGCACCCAGAATGAAGCGGTGACGCCCCGTCTTCATAGTTTTGAAGTCAGTTATTTACGCGATAATTTTGCGCCAATTATTAACCAAGTATTTTTTCTTCAGCGTGGAATTTACTTTACGCCACATACGGTTGGCACTTTAGAAGGGCCCCGTTCACTAGAAATTACCCCTCAGGCCCTGAGTAAACTTCAGCGTCCCCAAAGCAGTGAAGAAATCTATGCTGCTCTGATGGCCGAAAAGACCTCGCCGCCAATGCGGATGGTTCAGAAGTATAAGCCCGGAATGCTGACAGTGGCCTGGGAAGCGGAAGATGCCAATGCAGATCAGCTGCGCTATGACGTGTATTATCAGACCTACGGTCAAAATGACTGGCGACCTTTAGCCAGTGATCTGAGTCAGCCAATTTATTCGTTTGATACTGCTTCGCTGGTAGACGGTCGTTATCATTTTCGGGTCTATGCCAAAGATGCGCTGTCGAATCCTGGCAATGGCTATAAAGTGTTTCGTGACAGCGAGCTGATTCTGATTGATAATACTTCACCGGTGATTCGCAATTTAAAAGCGCGGCTTGTGGGCAAAGAAGTCGAAGTCAGCTTTGAAGCGGAAGATCAGCTCTCACCTTTGGCTTATGCTGAATACGCACTAGATGGTCAGATGGCAGACTTACTGCAGTCAGTTGATCGAATTGTAGATGGCCGCAGTGAGCGCTTTAGCTTTAAAATACCGATTCCGGGCAAAGGCTTACATAACATAGTTGTTAAAGTGAGCGAT
>CAJYHH010000810.1 GCA_913773825.1 Candidatus Sericytochromatia bacterium
GGTTAATCACTGACGCTGGCGCAACAGGAATCGAAACCCTGCCTTTTGAACAGAGCTTACCAGGGCCGCTTTATGCGGCTGATGCGCCACCGGTTTTCTTTGGTCATTATTGGCTGCGCGGTACCCCCCAACTTCAAGCAGACAACGTTTGCTGTCTGGACTACAGCATTGCCAAAGGCGGCAGTCTGGTTGCTTATCGCTGGTCAGGTGAAACCCGTCTGGATGCCGCAAACTTTATTGTCGCGGGCTAGGGACCAGACCCTCTGCTTATTTTGATTAGCGTCTGAATAAGTTTTAACTTTTAACGCCCTTTTAGTGTCAGAGAGCATTCTTTTATGCCCTTTTTAGCTACTAAGACGTATGATCAAATTTAAGCAGAAGATACATTATCTCTCTGTCTCTTGTATGCCAAGGATTTAAACAACATGTGGTGCGACGCCACAATCACGGGTGAATCTGCAGAAGGGTTATGGTCTTTCCCTTCTGCTTTTTTCTTTAGGTAGCTCGTAGCGGGTTGCTTGTAGCTAAAGACAAAGCGAGGTCGGAATGTTAATCCCTAGTAGGTGGTAGGTGGGGAAAGTGCAGATGCTGACTTGTCTTTACCCTAACTACTCCCTACCCTCTACCACCTACTAATAGCTTTGTGCATCGCTATCGCTCTGCATAAGAGCCTTTTAAGCATCGCCTCCGGCTCTGCTAGAAGCTCTTAATAGCCATGCTCACCAGGCCCATGCCGGGAGCAACAGGAGCCGGATTGACAAAAGCACCTTTGGGCAGGCGGGATGCAAGAATGTCCTGTTTGAAGTTATTGGTCTGGTCGGTGACCAGATTGCCAACGCGAACTTTGGTGCCGTCGTAAACACCTTTCCAGTTAACATCAACGCCAAATTTGCTTACATCAGCCAGAGCGGCGACAATCGCGGCCGGTGTGCTGATACCAGGGATACGGGTTGCTGCCAGGACAGAAGCACCAGCTGCAACAACGCCAAAGCCCATTTTGGCGAGGTTTTTGCCAGTGGGGTCGTTCCAGTAGGTGTGGATGTCCTGACCGGCAATCACGACGTCCATGGCGGCGACGCCGATGCTCAGGCCAGCGCCGATTTGACCGAGGACTTTGCTGCTGCCCTGGATACCGGCTTTAACTGAAGTGGCTGCGCTGGAGCCGAGGCCGCGAGCAACTGCCTGGCCGAGGTCACCGCTAACACGGCTAGCCAAGGTGGCGACGCTGCCGCTGTTTTCAACCAGCAGTTTGCCCAGGGCAGAAAAAGCAGTTGTGGCGTCACGGGTGGTGCTGACTAAAGATTTAACGTTCTGGACGTTGGGGTCTTTTTTAGTGGCTTCGATACGTGAACCAAGCGCTTCAAAAGAAATCACGGCACCAAGCGGAGTGGCAACCGTGCCGAGGACAGCCTGCATTTCACCCTGGGTGAATTTAGAGCCGAGGTCAACTGCTGCTTTAATATTGACGGCGTTGACGTCACCTTCAGCCAGACGGCTGATTTTTTCGATATTGCCAAAGGCGCTGTTGACATCTTTAACGGCGTTCCCAGCAACACCAGAGGAAAGGATTTTCTGGGTGGCGGTACGGGCATCAGCAAGCGCTTTAGCTGATTCATCTGACAGAGCAGCAGTAGTATGCGACCCTGCGAGCTGGGTGCGGCCCAGCTGCGAGAAGTGCGAATAGCTCGTTGTCGGATTTAAAGTCAGCGATCCCATAGCGTTTCTTTAGTGTCACCTGAAGTCGTTCTTAATCTTATTATCGGCGTTTACTAGATTTGCTGACGGTAAGGATCGGTTAACTATTGCTTAATTAATTCCTATGATCAGGTGAAGATGGGCGTTAAACCTGGATCTTGGTAACACAAAGGGCCTGGTTTTTACACCAGACCCTAATTGATTTAACTAAATTTTGTCAGTCTTTTTTGAATTTACCGAATAGACCGTCGAGCAGGCCTTTTTTCTTGGCTTTTTCAGGTTCATAGTGCTTTTTGGCAACCGGATCATTGGGGTTGAGCACTAAAGCCTGTTTAAAAGCTGACTGGGCCATGCCTTTCCAGCCTTTCATCAAATAAGCCCGGCCTAATGCACTATGAAACTTACCTGTGTCTGGTAAAACTGAAATTGCGCGCTGAAAAGCTGTAATCGCTCCATCTAAATCGCTTTTGTTAAACAGACTGTTGCCTTCTTTAAAAGCTTCTTCGGCCTGTTTTAGCTTGGCGTCTTCTTTGGGACCTTCGTTTTTTTTGGGTGCGCTTTTAGCTGCTGTTGAAGCTGCCGGTGTGGGTGAGGCAGCCGTCTGAGTGGCCTGTTTAGCAGGTGCTGTATCTGGCGTATTGACGCCTTCAACCGTGATCAGATGTTCTGCCAGCAGACGGCGCGTATCCAAATAATTTGAACGTTTGGCGTCATTGCCGAGCACATCATAAGCTTTGTTAATATCCGAAAACTTCTCTTTGGCCGCGTTTTGCTCCGCTGAGCCAGCCGGAAAACGGTCAGGATGATACTGCTTGGCGAGGCTTTTATAAACGTTTTTTAAATCGTCTTTAGAGACATCTTCGCTGACACCCAGAATTTCAAACAGGTTAACTCGCCATAAATTGTCGTCATCCACATCAATCATGGGCCAGCCTCCTTATTTAAATTTTTGGGTCAGAGACTTCCAGATCACGCGGTAGTTAATTTCGCGCGAACCTTCACCCACTTCAGCAACAAAGACATCGCGAGCCAGACGGCCAACTGCATATTCGTTCATGCAGCCATAGCCACCGAGTAAGTGGCGAGCTTCACGGGCGAGTTCTTCAGAGATCTGAGCCGCGTAGTTTTTACAGATCGATGCCGTCAGACCTGCATCGGGATTTTCCTGGACTTCAGCGGCAGCGCGCATAATATAGGTCCAAGCCAGATCCAGCTTCATTTTCATTTCAGCCAGCTTAAACTGGGTATTCTGAAAGTCAGCCACTTTCTGGCCAAAAGCTTCACGCTGGTGGACGTATTCTAAAGCACCGTCAAAGCAGCCTTCTGCAATCCCATAGCAGTGAGCGGCGTAGGTGACACGGCCCTCGTTGAGATTTTTAGTCAGGAGTTTTAAGCCGCCAGCGGGTTCGCCGATCAGGTGGTCAGCGGGAATCCGGCAGTTTTCCAGGGTCAATAACGCTGTATCAGATGAGAACCAGCAGTTTTTATCAATCGGCGCGGCATGTAGGCCCGGTGTGCCCTGGGGAACAATAAAGATCCCGATTTCTGTTTTACCAGGGCCGGTTTTAGCTGAGACCAGAATATAGTCAGCGACAATCCCGTTGGTAATAAAGGTTTTGGCGCCGTTCAGCACCCATTCATCCCCGTCTTTTACTGCGCGGGTCTGTAAGTTAGTGGCGTCAGAGCCTGCATTGGGCTCAGTCAGGCCAAAGGCGCCAATCATGGTGCCTTCAACGGTCGGGATTAAATATTTCTGCTTTTGTTCTTCATTGCCGTAGCCGAGCATTTTGGCACCCAGGCCGCAGGCTACAGAGGCTGAAATCGCAAAACCGGGCAAAACGCGCGCCAGCTCTTTGACCCAGATACACATGTCGAGAATATTTCCGCCGCCGCCGCCGAGTTCTTCGGGGTAACGGATGCCGGGGAAGCCCAGTGTGGCAAATTCTTTGTAGAGTTCAACGTCAAAAACTTTATCGTGCTCATATTGTTCAGCACGGGGGGCTAGCTTTGCTGATGCCCAGTCTCTAACGGTCTTCTGGATCATCTGCTGCTCTTCGCTAAGATTCCACATAAAACTACTCCTGAAAGGGGACTCTGTCGTAAATGTTTTGACTATACAGGCTCAATCTAATAGAAGTATATCAGGACTGGGTAATCTCGGGACGGCCTCGGGGCTTGGACAGAGGCTGTTGAAACGTAAAATCCAAAGGTTTATTCACGGGTTGTTGAGCCTTCATGTCCCGCAACACTCCGCAATACATCCGTCATTGACGTGCTTCCCTGTTACAATGAACTCGCAGTATCCCTAAACAAACGGAAAATTGTCCCATGTTCTTTGAAAACGTCAATATCATCGGCCTGAGCAACCTTGATGCCCCCAACCGCGTCACATCCGAAGAGCTTCAGGTTCCCCTTCAGGCCAATCTTGCGCGCTTCGGCATGCGCCCCAATCTGATTGAATCTTTAACCGGCATTGAAGCCCGCCGTATCTGGGATCCCGGCCACACCCCCAGCCGTTACGCCACCCAGGTTGCCGTTCGCGCCCTGGAAGACGCCCGTCTTCCTAAAGAAAAAGTCGGCGTGTTGATTAACTGCTCGATTTCAAAAGACTTTCTTGAGCCTTCTGTCGCCTCGCTGGTTCACAGTAATCTGGGCTTGTCTGAAACCTGTATGAACTTCGACGTCAGCAATGCCTGTCTGGGCTTTATCAACGGCATGCTGATTGCCGGCAATATGATTGAGCGCGGTCAGGTCGACTACGCTTTGCTGGTAGCCTGTGAAGACTCTCGCGAAATTACTTACGCTACGATTGAACGCCTGTCTGATCCTGAAATCAGTGCAGAAGATTTCCGCGATCGCTTTGCGACCTTAACGCTGGGCTCAGCTGCTTGCGGTATGGTGCTGGCACATAAAGATTTAGCGCCAGAAGGACATCAGTTTAAAGGCGGCGTTTTGCTGGCTGCGACTCAGCATGCTCATCTCTGTGTCGGGCATCATCTCGATATGAAAACCGATGCCAAAGGCCTGCTGATGGCGGGTATGGAGCTTTCAACCAAAACTTATCAGAAAGCCTGCCAAGAATTTGATTGGGACAAAAAAGAATTTGCCCAGTTCATTATGCATCAGGTCGGCGGCGCTCATTTACGCGCTATGACCCAGGCCATTGGCGCTCCAGACGAAAAAGTCCCCCGTGTTTATGTCGAATACGGTAACACGGGTTCCACCACCATTCCGCTGGCGCTCTACAAAAGTGTCGAAGCAGGCGACATCCAAAAGGGTGATCGCGTTGCTTTGATGGGCATTGGCAGCGGTATCAACAGCGCCATGATGGAAGTGGTTTGGTAGAGCGCGCTGCGCGCGCGGTGGTGGGTTTTGAATTCACCACCCACCACTCATAACTCCGACGCACCTGACGGTGCGTCTTTTTGTGTTAATATGTTAAGCTTTTGGCATATCTTCATATGTGAGGGCAATGAATCTATGCAGCAATTGACACAGCTTACCCATAAACCTTTTCTGTTCTCTATATTGGGCTCTGCGCTAGTGGTTTCATCTCTGGCAGCCTGCGGTCCTGCTCCTTCTGCAACCGGCAATTTTAAAGCCGAAATCAATGGCGTTGTACAGCGTGAACCTGGTCAGCCCATGACTGATTCTCGCGTGGCGCTGATTACCGAAAGCGGCCAGGAAGTTGCCAGTTTACGCACGAATAGTAATGGGGGCTATGCCTTTCAACAGCTTGCGGCTGGAACTTATCGGGTGCGCTTTAGCCAGACTGATGATGTCACCGGTAAACCTGTACTTGAGTTTCGCCCAGAGCAGGAGCCCCGCACCAATGAGTTTTTTGCCCAGGTGACTTCTCAGCCGATTAGCTTTAATGGTCAAAGTACCCAGAGCTTTACGGTTTCAGCAATTAGCACGCTCTGGAAGCCTGACCTCAACCCCACCGGTGGTGGTGCGACAATCAGCACTAACCGTTTCCCTGTTTTTAGCTGGCAGCCTACTTCTCAAGCGCGTAGCTATGCGGTTGAATTACTCAATCCTGATGGCTCCTTGTTTTACCGCTCACCGGATCAGTCCGCCACGACCTTTGAATATCGCGATCTCAAAGGCAATCAAGGCAGCTTTAACGGCCTGGCGCTACAAAAAGGTAGCCAGTATTATTACCGCGTCCGCGCTAACCTTAACCCTGGCAATACCCCTGGCCCTGAGTATGGTGTCAGTGCGGGTTCTTTGCTGACGATTGACGCGAATTAAATTTAGATAGATCAAATATTTCAGCCCGCGCTTAAGAACTAAGCGCGGGCTGTTTGTTTGATTCAAGATTAAAAGCTTAAAGTGCTTAGGGCAGTTTGAACTTGGCTTTTTCTTCGGCGCTAATGGGGGTCGCCTTGATGATATGTTCAGGATTGAGATAAAGCTGGCTGCCTGCTTTATCGACCTGTTTGGGGCTCCAGGTGCTGAAGCCACCTTCATTTTTAGATTCGAGTACATGTCCACCACAGACTTTTTGCTGCATCGCCGGTGTGCCGCCTTTATGAAAAGGTGCTTCAAAAAACTTTGAAGACTGCAGCACGCGATAGAGTTTGCCGTCGTTTTCGTTTTTGTACACACATGAGAGGTTCACAGCTTTAACGGTGGCGTTTTTAAAGCCGCCGACGCAGATTTTTTGCTCTTTGCCGTCAGGGCCAATGGTGGCCTTGACGTCTTTGCGACAGTGCTGGACATCTTCTTTTTGAGCAATTTCAGGTGACTCAACAAAAGCAAAAGGCTGGGAGCTGCCGTGATACAGCTTGGTCATCTGGCTGGAATCAACGCCCATGGCTGTAAAGCGAGGCTGATCGGGCTTGAGCTCAGCAGCCGTTACTGAATTTTTTGTTTCTTTCTCCAGGGTTGCTTTGACTTCGGGATCCGTCATTGTGGGGGGCATAATTCGAGGTGAAGTGTTGACGCTGGGCATAGCAAGCTCCTGAAGCAATATCTTACTATCTTATCACTAGATCACTCGCTTTCAGAGCACAATTTAGGCAGAACCCAACAGTTCTTGTAAATGGCCCTGATAACGCTTAAATACGCTCAGCGGATCGCTGAGCTCAGGAATATCCAGCCGGCTTGGTATTTGGCTAAGCAACCACATTCTTCTGACTGCCATCGCCAGACTTAACTGTCTGCGATCAGGCCTTGAGCCATAGCCCTGATAAAGAGCTTCAATTGCTCTGTTGGAGTTTGGGCTGCGCTGCAGATGAATCTCAACTGTGGCCAGATCCAGTAACGCATTGCCCCAGCCCGCTTCTTCCCAGTCGATCAGACAAAGCTTGTTCTGCTCCAACATGATGACATTGCCCCAATGGGCATCACAATGCACCAGGGCGTCTGTTTTAAATTCAAATTCTGTTCTTAATTGTTCACGCCAGTGATTGAGCTCAGCTTTTAGTTCAGGTGGCGCAAATGAAGCATCAATAACTGGCTGCCAGGCTTGATCACCCAACAGGGTTTCAAAATCATGCCTGCGCAGACTGAGTTGACTGAGCTCAGGGCTGAGTCTATGAAGCTGATTTAGCCTGACACCAAGGGCCTCATAAGCACCGGGCTCAGCTTGAATCCACATATGACCCCGTAAGGCTGGCTGCAGCGTAGCATAAAATTTATCAAGTGATTGCAGGACCTGACCAGTCAGATCCTGAAAGTAAAAAGGCGCCGGAAAATTCAGCTTGTTCAGACTATCTAATAACTGGATCTCCTGTTTGATGCGGCTTAAACCTGCTGCTGTCGGGCGATAGAGCTTTAAGATCAAGACCTCACCCTGACTGTCAGTTAACAGCCAGCTTGAGTTTTCAGCCTGATGCAGCAATTCTGGCCCTAAAAGTTGTTTGCCAAAGCGTTCGCTGAGTTGCATGAGCCAGGCTGTTGAGATAGCCCTAGGCCAGGGGGTGCTGGGTTTATTTATAGGCATTGATATGATTCATGCGGCCTGCGTGATAATTTTGAAAGAGAGTGTAAGTTAAGTGGTGTAAACCTCCAAAGCCGTTAAGATAAAGGCAAGGAGGAAGTATGGACGACGAAAAGAAAGCCCTGATTCATGAGCTGGTGAAAGTGGGCAAGCTCAAAACCGTTGAG
>CAJYHH010000811.1 GCA_913773825.1 Candidatus Sericytochromatia bacterium
AAGCTGAATTACAAGCGATGCCCAAAGCTTCTGAGCCTGAGTTTCAGCGCTGGATTGACTCGCTTGATCACTATCTGCAAGGCTTAAGCCCCACACCAGATTTACCCCTTGATATTCAGGGTACGGCTTTTCAGCTCAAGGTCTGGGCCTATTTACAGACTATTCCGGACGGTGAGGTTCAGTCTTATTCAGAAGTCGCGGCCGGAATGGGCCAGCCCACAGCGGTCAGAGCCGTTGCCAGCGCCTGTGCCCGCAATCGGGTGGCGCTGTTGATTCCCTGCCATCGTGTGATTCGCGGCAGCGGCGAACTGGGCGGCTACCGCTGGGGTTTAGAGCGTAAACGTGTCCTGATTGATAACGAACGTCGTCAAAAAACGAGTTAATCAGTTAAACATTGAGTGAAAAATCCACTCCAAAACCCATTATTTCGTCAGACAATTAAACATAAAAAACCGAGCTCTTCATTCAAGTGACGACCCGAATACTTCGACAGTCGCTACGCGATCCGGCTAAGGCTCTACAGCATGACCCTTTTCTTCATAAAGTTTCTTCATAAAGTTTCTTCATAAAACGAGAATCTTGAATAAAAGGTCTGTCACTCTGAGCTTGTCGAAGAGTGAGGTAGATTTATGACTTAAGTTAATTAAGCCGCGTGGGTGGGGTCATTGGCACCCCAGGCCACACCATCACCGCGATCCTGGCTGTCTAATAGCGCCATATCCTGAGCATCAATTTCAAACGAGAATAGATCCACGTTCTGCTTCATACGCTCAGTTTTAACGCTTTTGGGCAGCACCGGATAACCTTTTTGAATCCCCCAGCGCAGCAGAATCTGGGCTTCGCTGACGCCATATTTTTCAGCCAGCTGTTTAAAGGGAGAGTCTGTTTGTTCGCTATCAGCCTGCATATCTGCGGTTTTACCGCTGGCGTGACCCGGTGCAGTTCGCCAGGTCGACAGCGGAACCAGACTGCTATAGGCAATTGCCGTAATCCCATTTTCTTTTAGATAAGCCACAAGCTCTGGCTTTTGTGACCAGGGATGAAGCTCAATCTGGTTGGCATCAGGCTGGGGTAAACCCGCGGCTTTAAGCTCTTCGATATGAGAGATATTGAAGTTGCTGACGCCAATCGCTTTGGTTTTGCCTTGTTTTTGCAGCTCGACCAGACCTTTCCATTGCTCTAAGCGCTGTGCCGGATCAAAGGGAGCGTGAATCAGATACAGATCCACATAGTCGAGCTCAAGTTTGGCCAAGCTGTCATTCAGCGATTTAATGGTGGTGGCAGTGGTTTTTGGGGTTTGACCCCAGGCCGCATTGCCAGGAAAGAGTTTAGTCGTAACAAAGATATCTTCACGTTTAAGCCCCAGCTCCTGCATCGCCTTACGAATGCCCTGGCCAACCCCAACTTCATTTTGGTAAAACTCAGCGGTGTCGATATGGCGATAGCCAAGTCTAATCGCCTCTGCAACCAGCTCTGCAGCCTGATCATCTGGGATCAGATAGGTGCCAAAACCAACCAGCGGAATCCGGGCCGTTTTAGTCAGGGCCTGGGTGTGAGCGTCTTGATTCTGAACTTGATTCATATTTGCCTCCAAAGCGGTTTGCTTAGTTGATGTAAGTTACTTATTTGATTATCGGTTTTTATGGCGTTTATTACCTGCCCTATTCTCTGTTCTTTCTGCCTGATTCTCTAAATCATTAGAAAATGAATTGTTCAGATTAAATCTGCAGCCTACAATAAAAACATGACACAAACTTCGATTACAGCTCTTGCCCAACGCGCGAGTGAATTCTTTACAGAGTTTGCTTCAGAGTCTTCTGCAGACGCCGTGATCCAGACTCAAAATAGCCTGTTACCCAGCCAATTAGTCCTTTTGCGCTATTTAGAGCCCAGCAATCTGGAGTGCTCACTTTATGAGCCCGTGATCTGCCTGATTCTCCAGGGCCGTAAAGAAGTGATCTTAGGCGACCGCAGCCTGATTTTTGGCCCAGGTGAATCCCTGATTGTCAGCCATGAATTACCAGTGGTCTCACGAGTCACCGAAGCCAGTCCTGAAAAGCCCTACCTCTCACTGATCCTGAAGCTTGATCTCAGTATTCTGCGCAGCTTATACGAACAGATTGGCGAAACTCAGACCGCGCGTAAGCAGGCTTATGCCCTGGATGTCAGTCAGACTGAATCAGAATTAGTCGATGCTCTGCGCCGCTATGTGGCTCTGATCGGCAAACCCCTGGAGCAAGAAGTCATGGCCCCTTTGCTGCTCAAAGAGATTCATTTCAGACTGCTGACAGCCTCGCATGGCGCAATGTTGCAGCAATTGCTCTGGCGCGATAGCCACGCCAGCCGGATTGGGCGCGCCATTGAAACGATTCGTCGCAATTTTAGAGGTCCCTTGGTGGTACCGGATCTGGCAAGACTCGTTGGCATGAGCGAAGCTTCGTTTTATCAGCACTTTAAATCGATTACCACCACCACACCCCTACAGTATCAAAAAGAACTCAGGCTCTTAGAAGCCCGTCAATTGCTGCTAACGGGCGATCATTCAGTTGGCCATGTGGCCTTTGAAGTAGGGTATGAAAGCCCGACTCAGTTTAGCCGTGAATATACCCGTAAGTTTGGTGTTTCACCCCGGCAAGTTTTAGTCACAGCATCTTAAACAATTAGGCGAATAATGAAGGTTTTTGTGTTTTAACACGCGCTCAACCTGTCGCATTGGACTCAGCCAGGCTGATGCGTTGACAAGGAATTTATTTTTTGCTTAACTTCAGTGAAACGGCTTGAACAAACTCGTCTCAAACAACAGCAAATAACTATCAGACAACTTACGATGCCCTTATCTAAACAGACTCAAACCAGCTAAAAACAACTGCTTAGCCCCTTGCTATACATTCAGATCGTCATCTACAAACGCTTTTATTGATAATCTGCAAAATTGAGAGATTCATTACAAGGATGAGAGACAACGAACAACCGTCATGTCTAGACATGACCGATGCTGTGGCCCCCGATGATCCGTGGAAAGCGAGCTTCGGTATGGAGACCTGCCTTTATGCAAAATATCAACAGGCTGATCTGATTGAACCTTTAGTTACCGCTTTTCATTCCCGCTTAATTTCAGATCCAGAGCTTGGCGCTTTTTTTAAAGCCGCTGACTGGAACAACCTGCTTAAACATCAGGTGGCGTTTTTAGCTGAGATTATGGGGGGCCCGCAAATGTATGCCGGAATGGATATGACCCAGGCCCATCAGCATCTGAATATCAAAGCCTCTCACTTTGACACAGTCGCTAAACATCTGCATCACGCCATGATAAAAGTAGGCATCGACACAGCGGATCGCGAACGTTTACTTCAGCGCGTTAATGCTCTCAGAGCCCAGATTGTAAAACAGCCAGTTTCTGTATTAGGCGCTGATGCCCGCTCTGAACAAGCTTATCGGGCTTTAGAACAAGCCAGCAGCGAAATGCGCGAAACCCGCATAAGCCTGGAAGCCCGACTCGACAAACAAGCGGCTCAAATTGAAAAGCTTCAAGCCCTGATTGAAAGCCAACAACACCGTGAAGAAGCACTTTCAGAACTTTTACAAGGCTTAAGAGCCCTGCCCCAACTCAGCGTTCACAGCAAACTCAAAGATCTGATCCACCAGCTTGAAGACTTAATCCAGAAATAGATTCTAATTAGACAACCCAAACACAAAAAAGACCACGGGCCCGGATAAATACACGACCCAGGCCCTTGGCTACTTTTAAACTGATTAGAGATTTTGTTGGATCCAGTTCAGCACATCATCGTGATGAGTCGCTGTTTTGACCTTGGGGAAAACATGCCGGATCACACCTTCTTTATCAACAATAAAGCTGATGCGATGAATGCCGTCAAACACACGTCCCATAAACTTTTTAGGACCCCAGACGCCATAAGCATCCGCCACAGCATGATCTTCATCGCTGAGCAGGGTGAAGTTGAGGTTTTCTTTTTGGGCAAATTTTTGCAGCCGTGCAGGGGCATCTGGACTGATGCCCAGCACCACAACGCTGTTATCAGCATAAGCTTGGTGAGCATCACGCAGACCACAGGCCTGAACCGTGCAGCCTGGCGTCATGGCTTTGGGGTAAAAGTAGACTAAGACATGTTTACCCTTAAAGTCAGACAAAGACACCGATTGACCCGCTTGATCCAGCAGCGTAAAATCGGGCGCCTTAGCCCCTGCTTCAGGACGTTGCTCCAGGCTCATTTTGCCAGTTCTTCCTTGATGATTGTTGCAGCACTGCGGCCATCATACAGACCACTGTGACGGGCTTGCATACCGGACATTAAAGCCTTGATGCTGTCAGCTCCTTCGCTGATCAGAGCCTGAACAGCTGAGCGGATTTCATCATCGCTCATTTGCTGGGGCAGATAAGTGCTCAGAAACTCAATTTCTTTTTGAGTCGGCTCATGATTGGGGCTGACTTTGAGATTTTCTTTGAGAGTCTGGACGTTCTTTTTGAGCAGAGTCAAAACCTGAGCATCATCAAACTCTTTGCCACCACCGCGCTGGAGTTCACCCATCAGGGTTGAAAGCCAAGAGGCCTTGTCGCTTTCTTTGTTTTTGCGAGCGGTCATCATATCTTTTTTAATGGTTTCGTACAGCATGTTTGCTACTTTCTGTTTTAAGCCGAAGCGGCGGGATATCTAGCTCATCTTGCCTCAGATTTTAGTTCAGGGGAAGAGGGAATCTGATTCAGCGCCCTACACCCTGCTGAAAAGCATCACGGGTAGTCGGCGGAGTCATCACCACGGTCGATGAATACTGAGGAATGGGCGTCGGGCTCGGCGTCGGGGTAGCAGTAGGTGTTGGAGTCGGCCTCGGCGTTGGACTGGGTGTTGGAGTTGGCGTCGGAGTTGGCGTGGGGCTGGGTCTGGGTGTTGCTCCGTTAGCTGGAGCGTCAAGGTAAACATATCGAATGCGATTGGAGCGTGAATTTTCAGAGACAGAATAGCCTACCATCGCACCTGTAATAACACCAACCGTCACCCCCACTCCCAGACCTATCATGATCCCAGCATCCAGTTCCCGTGTACAGGCACTCAAACTGCTTAACATCAGCACGGAAAGACTTAGACAGACAAGCTTTTTTATTTTATTCATTGATTAAAATCCTTGTTGAAAAGCATCACGGGTAGTCGGCGGAGTCATGACCTTTTCAGGACAAGCAGTGCCACGACATGTTTCATTTGATTCAGTTGCAACAATCGGTGGAGCACTTGCAGAGCTTTCAGCTGGGGCCGGTACAAAAATCACGATGGGAGCCGAACTGGGTGTTGGACTGGGTGTCGGTGTAGGAGACGGTGTAGGCGTGGGAACAGGGCTGGGAGTTGAGGTTGTCACAACGTTACCCGGCACATGGCGGCCCTGCATATAGGCATAGCCGTAGCTGTTTGGCACAGCGACAACTGGCTGCGTTGCTCCGATTACGGCGACGGTTGCCACCACGCCGACAGCAACCCCAATACTGGCGCCTGTGACAACTCCCATCCCAAAATCACTTTCACAGCCACTTGAGCTGATTAACAACACTGTCATGAGCGAGCCTAAAACCAGTCTTTTAGGGATGAGCGTTTTCATGGCAGCCTCCGAGCGCTGCGGTTTTTAAGTAAATCTGCGGCTAATTGGGGCACAGCCTGCTCAACCGCTTCGACAATCAGACTGGTAAAACTACTGCCCTGCCAATTTGGGCGGCGTTCAGAGATGCCTGATGCAGTACCTGAATACAGGACTTCGCCGGTTTCAATATCTATCAGAGTCGCGCTGAGCTTGACGCTGGCCCATGTATAGTCAATCGGCTGCAGATTGGTGGTGCCTGATGTGTGAATCTGACCTGAAGCCACCACACCACTTAACATCTGATTGGCGCTTAAAATCCGACCAAGCGTGAGTGAGGTCTCGGGGTCACTCAAAGCACTTTCAGAAAAAGCCAGCTCTTTAAGCTGGGCTTGTACATAACGGCGGCCGAGCAGCTGAAAAGGGCGTGTTTGGGCATTCAATAAATGGCGCTGCAGACCTTCAAGAGCCGCTTCGCTAATCGCGCTTGACTGATCTTTTAGGCGATTTTCAACCGGCACAAGCATCAAACGCGGCAGTTTAACGGGCTGGGGACTGGTTTGCACAAGCGGAGCGGGTTTAGTCGCCGGTTTAGAAGTGGGTTTAGCGCTGGGCTTGGCAGAAGGTTTAGGCTTAGGTGTGGGTTTGGCAGTTGCGTTAACAGTGGAACAAACATGAGTCTGCGCAGGGCTTTCCTGAACAGAGAGACCGGTCAGTAATAGGCAGAAACACAGACAAACTAGTTTATTGACATTCATCGTCAGCCTCTAAACAGATATTCAGCGTAAGAGCTCTCTGGCAGACTCTTTAACGCGGTGTTCTGTTCAGCATAGTCGATAATTGTCAATTTTCTGTCAAGTCAGCGACCCAAACTCTAAATTCAAGTTCAAAACGGTAATTGTCAGTCAGATCAATGAGATACAGATCAGGCCCCAGGCGGCTTAGCGGATAAGCCTTTTGCTGTAAAACCAGCGGCACACCAGCATCAGCCAGCGCCGCCAGACGGGTCTGTAAGGTCCGATAAGTTTTGGAATGACTGGCTTCAATCATATGCACCAGGCGGCTGGTCAGATATTTCTGATGTAAAAAGCGCTCAGCCTCCTGTTGCAGAATCACTTTTTGAGCCTGTTCAGAGTCAACCCGCCGCAAAATGATCAGCAGCTCACGTTCAAAACAATCTTCACAAATCAACTCACTTTGGGGCTGGGCTTCAAGATTTTGGCGCATTAAATCAAGCTCGAGCTGAATCTCAGCGCTATCTTGATTTAATGCAGACTGATTGAAGATGGCCAGAATCTCGCTTAACACCTCATCTAAGCGGCCCTGTAAAGCGCCCAGAGCCAACATCGCGCTTATCCCAGCTGGTAACCCAGGCTGAATCTGGTCAAGGGCGGCTGGAAAGTCACAGCCTGCTTCAAGCCGTTTGTATAAAGCCCTGGCGCACAGGCCCGTGGCATCAGCATATTGCTCAGCATAAGACTTTAAAGCAGGTAATAAACCAGCTCCCACTACGCCTTCCGCTAAGGCTGTCAGTAAAGGCCGGGATTGTTCTGGCGTCAGGACTTGTTTCACTTGCATCAACATTAGTGTAGTCCGCGGCTGGTATCAGCGCCAGGGTCAGGGTAGACTTTAACAGCTTAACCAGCTTTGACCGTACGGAGGCTTATGGGTCAGGATTATCATCAATTATCAGCTCATGAGCTGGTCACAGGGCTGCATAATCAAAGCTGGAGCAGCGAAATGCTGACTCAGCATTTTCTTGAGCGTATCGCCGAAGCCAATCCCAAACTGCATGCCCTTCATACCCTCAATCCTCATGCCCTTGAACAAGCCCGCGCGATGGATACTCGCCGCGCAGCGGGTGAAAAGCTGCCTGCTCTGGCTGGTTTGCCTATTAGTCTCAAAGACGCCTTTGGTAGCCAGGATTTGCGCACCACCTATGGCCTGGCCCCCCTGGCTTTTCATCGCGCTCGCCGCGATAGCCAGCTTGTGGCATCCCTTAAGCGCGCTGGTATCATCTTTTTAGGCCGTTCAGCCGTACCGACGGCCTCATTTGACTGGAACTGCCGTAATCAGCTCTTTGCAGAATGTGTCAATCCGCATGATCCTGAGCGCGTGCCGGGTGGCTCATCAGGTGGAGCAGCAAGCGCTCTGGCAGCTGGTCTGACGCCGCTGGAGCTCGGCTCTGACGTTGCGGGCTCGATTCGCTACCCGGCTCATTGCTGCGGGGTTTATGGCCTGCGTACCAGTGACGGCTGGCTGCCCTTTGGCGATATTGGCCCTGACCCCCAGCACGGCTTTCGCAATTTAGCAGTCGCTGGCCCGATGGCGGCTCATTTAAGCGATCTCAGCCTGATTCTGGACTGGTTTGCGGCAGAGTTTCCGGATTCTCGTTTACAGTCACCCAACCCGCTTACAGCTCAACTTAAAAGCCCGCTTAAACTGGCTTATAGCGATGAGTTATTGGGCTTAACGCCTGATAATGAAAGCCATGACTTAATCAAAAACTGGCTAAACGACTTAAAAGATAAGGGCCAAGTAATGTTAACCAAGGCCCGCCCTGATTTAGATTATGCTGCCCTGCATCAGGACTGGGCCATGATTGTCGGCTATGAGCAAAATCAGCTCTTGCCAGCGGCGATGCCCGGCCCGTTTAAACGTAGATTTATCGATCAGCTTTTGCTTAAGCGCTTAGGCCCAGGCTGGATGCGACCCGCCATGCTTAAAGGCATGGCCGTCACTCGTCAGGAGTATCTAAGCGCGATTGCGCGCTGTCGATCAGCCCAAAATAAAACCGACCGATTTTTTCAGGAGTTTGATGCCTGGGTTTTGCCCGTTTCACCCAGTGCCGCTCTTAAACGCTCAGAGTGCGGAACCCTGCTGCAGACGCATCTTGGGCCCATGGCTTATACGGACTATCTCAGCGGCTATCTCTGCCCCACGGCCATGCTGGGGACCCCGGCCTTAGCGCTCCCAGTAGGAAAAACTCACACAGGTCTTCCGATTGGCGTCCAGATTCATGGCCCGCGCTTTTCTGATCGCTTATTATTAGCGCGCTTTGAGCAGATCTTAGCAAACAGCTAAATAACCCAAAGCGTTTTAAACCCGGCATTTTTCTGGGCCTTGATCAGGGCGAAACTTAAACAGCAGTTCAAATCCGCCCCAGATATAACCCAGCGAAAGAAAGCTGAAAAAGCCCATCACCACAGGCTGACGGGGCCAGCCAAGCTGAACGGCAGCCATCCCGCCAAATAAAGCCCAGGCCAGACCGATTAAAAACATTCGTTTCGCCCAAGGGCTGGTGGCATCTACATGATAAAAACCAGCGGTATAAGTTCCGCCACCAAAAAATAAAGCCAGCAGCAGCGGAATCAAAAAAAACATCCCTTGTGTCTGCAGCTGGCGCATCGGCTCAGCCACGGCGCTTAAATGGACTCCAGGTGCAGTCAGATAATAAGCCACCAGATGAAAAAATGCCTCCAGGCCGATGCCAATGGCCCCAAAGCCCGTCAAGATGGCGCCGACGCGTGTGGTTTTAGAGCGGCTCATCCGGCGATCACTCTGAATCCCGATGATTCCTGCCATGAACAGCAGGCTAGCAAGCAAATGCACCATCCCGGACCACCAGACACGTTCACGATGATCTGAAACCAGATCGAGAAGCTGCAGAGCGTCCGGGCTTGCAAGCTCAGGCATCAAGACCCAGCCCAGCCAGAAAGTCATTCCAGCCAGGATCCAGACCAGCCCTGAAACCCGAATAAAAGTATGCTGCATCCCTTAACCCTCCATCCCCTTCTGGATTAAGTACTGTGTAACGTCACCTACAACTTAGGCCTCGCCAATCATCTGAAGCGCGGCCTGGGCCTTTTGGCGAATCAGGTCGCGTAAAGCCGGGGTCTGACGGACTTCAATCGGCACATCCAGGCTCATTAAAAACAAAGCGACCCACTCGAGATGATAAGCAGAGCGTCGATAAATCACGCCTTCGGGCACCTCTTCTAAAAAGCCCTGACAGCACCAGAGCTTGGATTCAACAACAGAACGGGGCGCACGAATCAGCACTTCTACCGAATCCTGCCCAGAGCCCCGGATCAGGCCTTCGATCAGATAATTGAGACAGTCAAAGTCATCGGGGCGACTAAATTCTGTTTCGCTGAGTTCTAAAGCCTGTACCCGGTCTAATCTAAAGGTGCGTAAGCCCTGACGCAAGCGGCAATAGCCTACTGTATACCAATAGCCTTCCAGCACAATAATCCCATAGGGTTCAAACACACGTTCGCTGATTTCAGCACGCCAGGCCTGATAGCTGAGTTTAACCTGACGGCGCTGCTGCACCGCTAAACTCAGGCCCGTAACAAATTCAGGCCGAGTCGCAACGGGTGTACGCTCAAGATGAAAAGTAATCGCTTCTTGTAAAGCCCGTGCCTGGGCCAGCAGCGCTTCAGGCATCACGCGCTCGGTTTTAGCCAGAGCCCCAACCACAGAGGTGTTGTCTACCGGCAATTGCAGATCGCGAATCGCCATCAGGCCTAATGTTAAAGCCACCGCTTCACCGTCAGTAAACATCAAAGGCGGCAGCTTAAATCCCCGACGCAGGCGATACCCACCCTGGGGACCGTGTTCAGCTTCAACTGGAATCCCCATCTCCTGCAAGCGCACAATATAGCGCCGAATCGTCCGGCTATCCACTTCCAGACGCCGCGATAAAGCGGTACCGCTCAGGCTGGCCTGAGATTGAAGCAACTCGAGCACGGTTAAAATTCGGGTGGTGGGTGAATACACAAGCCTCATTCCCTTGATAAAAAAATTTAGACAGGCCCTCTAAGCAGGACCAATTCTGTCCTAGTTGAAGTTTATGCTTAAAGTAAGCCCAAAGCAAACCCGATGCAAAGCGCTTCAAATTATCTAAAAGAGGAAAAAATCATGACCCAGCTCCCTACTCAAAACACTGTAAAAACAAGCGCTCAGTCTGCTCCTGAGCAAGTGATTTTTTATCATTCGCCTTTTTCACGTTCAGGTGGCGTGCTCTGGCTGCTTGAAGAACTCGGCGTTGATTATCAGACCCGACTTGTCGATTTTAGAACAACGGGCACAGCACCAGAAAGTTATCGCCAGATTCAGCCGCATAAAAAAGTCCCGGCGATTCAACATCGCGGCGTGATTGTAACCGAAAGAGCCGCCATTTGCACCTATCTGGCAGACGCTTTTCCAGCTGCGGGCTTAGCCCCGGCCCTTGATAATCCAGCACGCGGGCCTTATCTCAGCGCGCTGGTCTATTGTGATTCAGTGGTGGATCCCTGTATTGCGGCCCGCTATCTGGGCTTTGAATATCAGGCATCCGGTGTCTCATTTGGTGGCTTTGAGGATATGGTTCAGAACCTTGAACGCCAATTAACCCGTCAGCCTTATCTTGCGGGTGAACAGTTTACGGCAGCTGATACCCAGCTGGGTTCAGGCCTGTTATGGACAATTCAAATGAAGATGTTCCCAGACAAACCTGTGTTTCAGGACTATTTGGCGCGACTCAGTGAGCGCCCGGCGTTTAAACGCTGGCAGGAGCTGGATAACAGCCCGGCTGCGTCGGCCTTTTCTGAAGCGGTTTTACAAAACGCTTAAAAACACTCAGATTGAGTTCTGCTCAATCCATTTAGAACATCATCAGAGCTTGCTTTGAAGCATCTTTGCTGATGTTCTTTATTTTACAATTTAAACGCTTTTCACGATTATCGACTTAGGTGTATTTAAAATTAATCGCCTAAAAGACGTGTTGTCACTCAGTCAAAAGTTAAACAAATCCCAAACAAACATCCATTAAGTGGATGTTCAAAGTCTTTATTAATTCATATATCAGAATCTTTTACTTCAGACAATTCTGACATTTTTTATTGACAATCAGTTCAAATAAAAACAAGCCAAAGTCAGATATTGCCTTAATCAGGGCCTGTTTAAAATCCGATAGATTCAAAATGAAAGATCTGTTCGATTTGGGCTTAATTTTTCTTAAGTTAGCGTCAACTTAGCTTGATTGATTTTAAGGAAATCGATATATTAGATATATTCGAGGGTATTTATTTGTTGAGCCTCAGCCGGGCGGGTTCCGGGAGGCTCAGGCTCTATCGTTAGTTTAAGTTCAGCCTCCAGACAGGTTTTGCGGCCTGTCTGGCAGACTGACTTATTATCCCAATCAACACATGTTCAACAGGTTCACAGATTAGCGATTAAATCGCTTTAAAAATGTAAAAGTTTTTTACTTTTATCAAATCACTTATCGAGTTTTTCTCTATGGGTTCTGTCAGATGTCTGCTTATTCAAGATGTTTTAAACATTTGAATCTTTGTATTTTGCTTATACCTTTAGGTCCGGCCCCCTGGCCGGATTTTTTATTTTAAAGGACTTCAAGAGACAAGAGCTAAAGCTGCTCAATCCGGCTGCGACCAATGGTAATCACGCGTACACCGGCTGCCAGCTGAGTATCAGCTGGGGGATTAAACTGAATCCGACGTTCAGAACTGCTCACGCCGACGAGTAAATGCCCCTGCTCTTTACAGCGTAAAATCAGGTCCTGAACTTTAGCTGCCGCTGTCAGAGGCACTAAATACAGCTGGTGGCCATGGCCTGCGGTCAACAAATCGTCTAAAACTTCCTGAATACCTGGATTTAAAAGTTCCTGGCTAATAAAATGAGCATCAAAGCGACTGCTGCAGACAATCCGATCACAGCCCGCTTTACGCAATAACTCTTCAGAAGCGGGGTCAATACACTCGACAACCGTATTGACCCGTCGATTGCGGCCCTCAATGGCCAGGGCAATCGCCACATTGAGATTGTCTGAAGCTAAATCTGTGGGGTTACGTGTCAGCAAAACCGCATGTAATGCTCTGTCAATTCCGGCGCGCTGTAAAGTCTCATCTCGAGTTGGGTTGCCCCGGACAAAGTGAATCCCTTTTTTTTGCAGCTCACTCGGAAGTTCTTCGAGATGTTCATCCACTAAAACAATCGCGTCAATATCGATACTGTCGTCTAAAGCCAGTTCACCCAGCACGCGCTCAACTTTGGCGAGCCCAGAATAATTAAATACAATCAGATGATCTTTAAGATGAAACGAAGCCATGCCTTTAATCTCCTTGGTTTTGGCGGCGACAAGCGTGGTTGCAACCAGCGATAGCGCATAGCCCAATAAGCCAATGCCAAAAATCATAATCGGTGTGCCCACCACAAAACGGCCACCCCAGCTTTTAGGAAAAAAGTCCCCATAACCCACGGTCGCAATCGTCACCAGCGTGTACCAAAAGCCGTCTAACCAGGTCAAATCAGGATTCAGCGGCAGCTCAAAGTATAAAAAGCCAGTCGTGCCATATAAACAAATCGCCAGCATCAGCATCAGGACGCGAAAAGTCGCCGGCGGATTGCGCAGCGTTTTTTTATTTAAAAACCGGGTCAGAAAATGAATCATTGTTTTAACTCCACATTCATTTTCAGTTTTCAGACCGGCTGCGCCAGTCACGGATTAAAGCTTCAGCCTGAGTTCGAGCCTGACGATTGGCCCAAAGCCCCCGTTTGGCCAAACGCGCAGCTTCTTGCTCCTGGTGATAACTCTGTAAGGCAGCAAAGGGATAAACCGTATAGACCAAAATCAACCCTTCGCGAATCAGACTAACCGCCACATCCTGATCATCAGCATAAAGCGTGGCCAAATACCGCTCTTGTTTGTCTTTGGGGTTATCAGCATTTAACAAAACTCTAAGCGGCTTGTTTTCAAGATGATGACGCAGACTGTCCACACAGGCCTGAGAATAGGTCGAAACTGCGTCTTTAGAAAGCTTAGACTCAAAGGCTTTAACGCCCAAAAGCCTGATACTCACAGGTTCTTCACCTTCTTTAGCCGCTAATAGACTGTCACCATCAATCACTTTAACCAGCCTGACAATATCACCACTGGCCAGACTGGTTTGACTCGCCTGATGAATCTCACGGCGATAAGCTTCTGCTGAAAGTCCAAAATAAACCGAGGCCCCCAATAACAAACAGATCACGGTCCAGAACACCACCGTCATCCTTTCCATCAGCAGGCCTCCAAATGGGAATAATTTTATTATTATTCGCATACGCCTGAATTGACTGTGGCAGAAGCACGATTGGCTAGCCGCTCGTAGCTAGTGGCTAGTTTCCCAATTCCCACCTACTCTCCCCCAGCTACCACCCTCAACGGCCGCTCATGACTGCCTGGATCTGGCGCATCAAAGGCTTCTTCGATAAGTTCAAAACGCGCGTGGTCAAAGGGTTGGCCGGGCGCAGGTGTTTTTAGAATCAGCCGTTCACGCCGTCCTTTAGCGGCAAAGTGACGGGCGCGAAAATGACAAAAGGGATTATTGCCGGGCCGGCCAAACAGAGCATGGGCGGTAAAATTACAACCACCCTGACAAACCTGTGCAAAAGGGCACTCAGCGCAAAAACCCCAAAGCTCAATTGGCTGGCGGCGAAAAGCGAGTTCAGCTGACTGATCCCAAATGGTTTTTAAACTCTGTTGGCGCAGATTGCCACCGCTATAGACCGCTGATTGTAATGACGGACAGCCTTTAACATCGCCCTGTGATTCAATTCCCATCACATATTTACCCGCCTGACAGCCTTGAAAATGCTCATTGCCGCCAGCATATAGCGAGCGCAATATGGCTTCTTCAGGGCCAAAATAGCCAAGATTATTGCCGGGCATAATCAATAGTTGTTCTTGTAAACCCCGGCGTTTAAGCGCTGCCAGACGGGGCACAAAATTGAGTAAATCCCAGGGCTGAAACAACATCTCAGGCTGATCAGCCGCCCGCCCTAAAGCCGCTGTAATCTGCACCTGCCAGCTACGCACCCCTAACTGACGTAAATGTTCATACAGGCCTTCTAAATCCGCTTGATTCAGACGGTTAAAATGGGTATTGGCACTAATATCCATTCCGGCTTCGCGGCAGGCCATTAGCGCTTTAGCCGTCTGTTGAAAGCTGTCTGGACGTTTACGAATCAGATTATGAGCGGCTTCAAGTCCATCAATGCTAATCGAGATGCGCTTTAAGCCAGCTGCCGCCATGTCTTTAGCGCGTTGGGGTGTAATTCCCATTCCGCCACTGGTCATCACCGGTGTAATGCCAGCTGTAGCCAGTGCTTTGACAATCTCTAAAAAGCCCTCGTGTAAATAAGCTTCCCCGCCAATTAGCACAACTTCTTTAGTGCCTAAGTCAGCCAACTGACTGACAACCTTCAGGGCTTCAGCTGTTGTGAGTTCATCTGGGCGGGGTTTAATCGCCCGTGAACCACAGTGACGACAGGCATGATCACAGCGCAGGGTCAGCTCCCAGACCACATAAGCGGGATGATAAGGCGTTACACCAGGCACAATCCGGCGGCCATCAGCTTCTTGTTGTCGGGCTAATTGACGTTCAGCAGTCATTTAGCAAACTTTAGAAGT
>CAJYHH010000812.1 GCA_913773825.1 Candidatus Sericytochromatia bacterium
GTCAAAGCGGTCGACTTCACTCCACCACAATCTCAGCCCCTGCTCAGGATGATGTTCCAGTTCAGCGGCCAGGCGAGTGAACAACAGTGAATATTCAGTTTTTTCAGTCATTACTGTGTATTGTAGGCGACCTGGCAGCTTGAATCAAAAAATCATTGTCCAGCTCAGTTCAGCTCAAGCAACATTCAAGTTGCCAGGTCATTTAGCCCAGATTATTTATTCAGGAGATTAACGGCGCTTTTTTACAGGCTCCTCTTCTTCGTCCTCATCATCCTCTTCGTCATATTCTTCTTCGTCTTCATTCTCATACTCTTCATCATCTTCTTCCTCCTCGTCTTCGTAGTCCTCTTCATCCTCCTCGTCTTCGTCGTATTCTTCCTCTTCATCTTCTTCGTCCGTGTCTTCGTCTGAGTTTTCGTCCTGCCAATAAGCAATCAGCTCATCGATAAATTTACGCTCAGCGCGCGAGACCCCGTCTGCTTCAGCTGCTTCTTCAATTTGATTGGTAATGCTGGCCAGAACATCATAGTCAAAGTGCTGCCAGACCAGATCCATGGATTCCTGCAATAGCTCTTTGTCTTTGACATAGCGACGGGCGTATTTCAGCAGGCCTGCTGCATTTTGATTACCGCCAACTTGTTCCAGCACTTGCTCGAGATAATATTTGACCACTTCAATTTCATCATCACTGGCTTCGCCATCTGCGCTAATAGCCGCCAGAAAGATCATCGCCAGACGACGCTCTAAGGGATGATCGCCCATGGCTTCGATCATTTCCTGATAGGTTTCTTCGTCCATGTCGGCAATCGCAGAAGAAACTTCTTCTAAAACAGATTCTTCGTCATCCGCCCAGGACTCTTCATCAGGCGGCAGCTCTTCGAGGCGTTCAATAATCCAGCTGTCATCAAAATTATGCTCAGGATCCATCATGTAGCTATAAGGGATGTAGCAATAACCTTTATCGCCCCAGTCTGTACCCCAGGAGTTGCGGACAATAAAGACTTTATCGGGGTCTGAATAGCCAACGCAGAGCATGGCATGACCAGAGTGAGATTCACGTGAGACTTCACTTTTACCGGGTGACGTGACCAGACCCGGTTTGCGCTGGGTATCAAAAGAGTCATAGAGCATCAGGCCAAAAATAATCGGATGGCCCGCCGCCAGAGCGGTTTTCCAGGATTCTAAATCGGTGGGGACCTGACGGACCTGCTCAACCAAAAATTCAGCACCTTCGTCATAAGCCTCTTGATCAGGTTCTTCGTTGACGTTATCTGAGTCAAAAGCCCAGGTAGATTCAACACAGGCCCCATATTCTTTTAGACCTTCAATCACCGAATGCAGAGTAGCGCCTTCGTCTTCGATATTTTCGCTATCGTCGATATAACGAGCGTTGTAATAGATATACAGACGGCTGACATCCTGGGTTTTACCCTGGTAGCGCTTGAGCAGATACTCATAAGCACCAGCTGTAGCATTTGCCGCACAGCTATTGGTGTCTTCCTGGTTTTCAACCTGGGTCATATGCTGGCGTAAATCAACTTTGGCGGGTAATTTACCCAAACCCGCACTTTCTTTTTTAAACACGGGGGTGCCCAGTTTTTTAGGTGAGGGTTTATAACCGGTAATGGCGCGAACAATTCCATCTGCGCTTAAGAGCTCAAGTCCAAACATGATAGCTGCCTCTTTTAAGAAGATTGATACCAGCTTAAATCTTTAGCTTCAGGATGAGAATCAGCTATAGCGCCGTCTGAGATGATTTTCAGCAAGAAAGTGGCTGTTTTAATCTTGAGCAAATTTTGAGCTGATGCCCTGATTTTATTGAGCACATTTAGAGCTTATTTTAGGGAAAGTGAAGATGTTAAAAGCGTTTGACTTCTCTCTCACAGGGCATTGCTCTATGATGGTGTGTCCGCTTCAGATCAATCTTGGAGGTACACAGAAGATGCCAAATCCCAAACCTAACCGAGGACTTCAGATTCTGCCCTGGTTTTTGACATTGGTTTTACTGGGTGCCCTGGTTGCCTTTGGCCTAATTTACCAGCCGTCTAATCCATTTGAAAC
>CAJYHH010000813.1 GCA_913773825.1 Candidatus Sericytochromatia bacterium
GTGGTTAAAGCCCTGCGCGCCACTTTTGGTGCCCGTCTGGATGCTAACGGTGAGCGCATTAGCGTGGTTGATGACCGAGGTGAACCAGTAGGCAATGATCAGCTGCTGGGTGTGTTTGTTCAGCTCTATATGCATCGCTTCCCCGGCAAAAAAATTGCCGTACCCGTGATGGCGCCTTCGATGATCGAAGAAGTGGTCTCACGTTATGGGGGGGAAGTGATTCGTACAAAATCAACCACTCGCTCCTTGATGGAAGCCGCTCAGGAAAAAGACGTTGTACTGGCAGGCTTTGGCGGCCAGTTTATCTTCCCTGAGTTTCATCCGGGCTTTGATGGCATGATGGCGACTGCGATGCTGGCGACGTTGCTGTCACTGGATGATCGCTCGTTGAGTTCGATGATTGCAGATCTGCCGCCGGTTTATAGTGCTCATGACTCCATGACTTGCGCCACGACCCTTAAAGGGACGCTGATGCGTCTGATGATTGAGCGATATAGCTCACGCAAGATCTCAACTTTAGACGGCGTTAAGCTGTTTGAAGACAACGGTTGGGTGCTGATTTTACCCGATCCGACCCTGCCGAAAGTGCATTTTTACGTCAACGGCAATAGCAATGAGTTCTGTGCTTCGCGCTTAAAGCAGTACCGGGCTGAAGTTGAAGAAATGCTGGATTCGCAAAAATCGGATTAAGCTAGATAGCTGATTCTAGACAATTAATTTTAGTAGGGGCGTCTCGCAAGACGCCCCTACTTGTTATAATGAGCCCCATGCCTGAAACATTCACCCTGATCACTGCATGAATATTCTGATTCAATTATTGCCAATTGGCATTGGTGTCCTGATCTTTGTCGCTGTCTTGCTCTTGCTGATGCTGTTTTCCGGCCAGGGCGAAAAAATGCTCGACAATCTCAGCGGGCATTATCTTGAAAAACTCAAGCCGACCTTTACGCGTCTGCAGATTCGGATTCAACCTGCCCAGTTTCTGATGATTCAGCTGGGTCTTGCGCTCGTGCTGTTTACGGTTGGCTTGATTACGGGCCCTGATGTTCTGACTAAACTCGCGATGGGCGCCCTGCTTGGCTTAATCGGCTTTTGGCTGCCTCAGCGCTGGCTCATTGATCAAGAAAGACGCCGGGCCCAGAAATTTAAAGATCAGTTTGCAGATGCAGCTGCTTTGATTGGCAATTCTGTGCGCTCGGGTTTAAGCCTGCCTCAGGCTTTAGAAGTCCTGGTGCGTGAGATGGAAGATCCGATGGCTTATGAAGTTTATCAGGTGCTGCAGCAGACCCGTGTGGGTGTACCGCTGGATACTGCGCTTGAAAACTGGGCTGAACGGATGAAAAACTCTGACCTGGAGATCTTTGTTACAGCTGTAACGATTCAGCGCCAGACAGGCGGTGATTTAGGCCATGTCTTAAATACCCTTGCAGCGACTGTGCGCCAGCGCCAAAAAATCCAGGGTCAGATTATGTCTCTTACTGCTCAAGGCAGAATGGGCGCCATTGTACTCTGTGGTTTACCTGTGTTTATGGGGATTGTGCTTTATTTTATTAACCCCAACCGCATGAGCCTGATGTTCTCTGAGCCGATGGGCTGGGGGATGCTGCTGCTGAGTGCTGTGACGATTACAGCAGGTTATATCACCGTCCGCAAAATTGTGGATATTGATATTTAAGGGCTCCTGGCTATGGGCAATAGACTGTGGGCAAAGACAAAACAAAAACGACCAGATGCACGGTTTGGGAGAAAGATAGAGATGTTTAGCGCCATGATTGTTAGCTCATTATCCGGAATCCCTTCTCTGAATCACGGCCTGAATTACGGCCTGAATCAGGATTTACAGCAGGTCTTTGCCCAATGAGCATTTTGATCTTTGGCCTGTTCTTTGTTTCAATCATGCTGGTTGTATTGGCGTTTGCCAAACCTCAGTCCACAGAAGAAGCCTCTGCCCGTCTTGAATATATGCGCGTCAGAGCAGGTGGTGAAACCCCTGTTGACAAAAAAATGTCAGAACGCAGTCGAGAACAGCTGGCTCCTTTTGCTGAGCGTTTAATACCCGAAAGCCTTAAGTTAACCCTGCGTCGCCGTCTGGATCATGCTGGTCGTTATGAAGACTCTGTTTCTCTTTATGCTGTCAACTTTTTGGTGATGACGCTGGGCTTTCCGATTGGTTTTTTAATTCTGAATACGGTGCTATTTCAGTACGGCATGGATGTCGTGATGTATGCGGTGCCTGCTTTGGCTGCACTGGGCTATTATTACCCGCTGATTCGCCTGAATTCTCAGATTGAAAGCCGCCGTCGCGCAATCTTTCGCGCTTTTCCTGATTTTGTTGATTTGCTGACGGTCTGTCTGGAAGCCGGTATGGGTTTAGATGCAGGTCTCAATCTGGTGGTGCGTAAAGCCAATCCCAGCCCACTTCGCGATGAGTTAGAGCGTACCTTAAAAGAAATTCGCGTCGGTAAAACACGAGCATCAGCCCTAAAAGATCTGGCGCGTCGTCTGGATCTCAAAGAAGTCACTTCATTTGTGGTGGCGGTTGTTCAGGCCGAGCAGATTGGCTCTAATCTGGCCGCCACACTCAAAGTCCAAAGTGAAATTGCCCGTGAATCCCGTTGGCAAAAAGCCCAGGAATTGGCGCAAAAAGCACCAGTTAAAATGCTGTTTCCGATGCTTTTGTTGATCTTTCCGAATATCTTCCTGATCATCTTTGGGCCGATTCTGCTGGGCTTTATGACAGGAAAACTCTAAGTCGATACGTCAAGACACATATTTTTACAGGCCGCTCAGTCTTAGACTGAGCGGCCTGTTTGATTTAAGGGTTATTGCGAGTCAGGTTATGGCGTAACCAGTCTCCAAGACTAAGCTTGCTGGTTTTGGCCTGAGTTTCTAGCCAGATTTTTTCCTGGGGTGTGCAGCGAAAAGTCACTCTGGCTTCTAGTCTCTGTTTACCTGACGGCCCTCTTGGGCGACCTTTTTTGCGGGGTTTGGCAGTTGCTTCTGTCATGTCTGCCAAATGGATTATCTCAAAATTACGTTCATCTTGCGATTCCATAACAGATACGGCCCTTCTCTAATGTAGCGTTTGATCTTAGATGAAAAATATATTTTCAAGAGTAGTGCAAAGAATGAGGTTAAAACCTGTTTCTGGCTCACGCATAAATGTGTAAAATCAAGTGTTAACCTTGTTTAAGACAATCCAACGATGATTTATTCTAACATGTTAAGTTTATTTTTATTATTGATCCTTAAAAAATTCAAAGTAATTTCTTCTTGCATTTTCAATCTTGTCGTCTTTGTCTGATTGTTGAATGTCTGTCACAAAAAGTAATGTGTGACTGGCCAGTTGATGATTAAGCTGGCCAGTCATTTTTCTTTAAATTGTCAAGCTAGAGGATTCCCAGATTGACACAGAGCACAAGCAGGCCTTGGCTGTTGCGGCAATAACCTGCTGGGGTAGAGCTTGATCCAGTAGAACCTGTGCTGCCCACACCCAAGCCCAGGTTAACGTCTAGCAAGCCATTACCTGAACTGCTGGAACCACTTCCGCTACCTGAGCCAGTATTAGAGCCTGTACTAGTGTTTCCCACTCCAGTATTCAGATTGACATCGATTAAGCTGGAGCCTGAACTACCTGTTCCGCTGCCTGAGCCTGTTCCACTACCCGAAGACCCGCTACCGGAACCGGAGCTACCAACCCCAACACCAAGGTTGACATCAACCAGGCTGGAGCCACTACCTGTAGAACCCGTCCCCGTGCCGGTCCCCGTTCCAGTTCCAGTCCCGCTGCCCGAACCACTGGAGCCCGAACCGCTGGAACCTGAACCGCTGGAACCTGAACCGCTGGAACCTGAACCACTGGAGCCTGAACCACTGGAGCCTGAACCGCTGGAGCCTGAACCGCTGGAGCCTGAACCACTGGAACCTGAACCGCTGGAGCCTGAACCGCTGGAACCTGAACCCGTTGAGCCTGAACCCGTTGAGCCTGAACCCGTTGAGCCTGTTCCGGTTCCGCTGCCTGTGTTTCCGCTGCCTGTGTTTCCGCTGCCAGTTGTCCCCGTACCAGCATTGGCCCCTGCATCAATCACGGTGCCCTTGCCCGTTTGGCCGCTAATACCGCTTGGTGAAGCTGAGGGTCTGGGGTTGGTTGCAGAACCTGGTGTTGAGAGACCAACCTGACAGGCACTGACTAAAAAGATACTGGCCGTAAGCAGACTACCCTGGAGTTTATTCATTTTCTTGGTTCCTTTCTGAGTCCGTCGCCCTTGTAATGAGCTTGTGATGGTTATGTAACTATAATAAGAATGTTTGAATATTTTAATCAATCAAAAAATCATATATTTAAGCTAATTTATTACTAAAGAAAAATTTTTGTCAGACAATAATTAGTTATATCTTTAAATCTTTATTTTTCGTTGAATATTAAATTAATTCGTTGTTTTATGTTTTTGGGTGAAAAGATTGAGAGTGAAAAAAAGCAGAAGGAGATTGAGCGCTTCAATCCACCTTCTGCCCAGGTTTGGGAATACAAGCCAATAAAACGTCGTTTAGGCAGCGAGTTCGACGGACTGAAGATACCAGCGGGAGTGCCAGTCTCCTTTGCCTTCAGCATGAAGATATTCGCTGGAGGCAGCTGCCTCAATCGCAACCCAGCGAGCTGGATCGTGGAGGCCCAGTTCAAGCAGTTCATGTTCTGAATGCAAATTGAGTTTGCCAATTGCATACATCGCATGTGCTCTTAAGATGGCGTCATCACTTGATACAAAGTTGTAAATCATATACTTAGCGGCAGGATCAGCCTGCCAGGCTGCCAGCACTCTCAGGATTAGGGCCCTTAAGGCGGGGGCTTGCTGGGCATCCTGGCCGATTATTTGCAGCTCTGAGATAAACTCTGTTGCAGCTGGCCAATCTTCGATTGTGCATAGGGCAACCGTCCTGCTCCAGAGGCTGGCCTCTGGGTTAAGCGCTAGCTTGACCAAGGCCTGAAGTCCAGATTCAGCTGACATCTGTGAAAGCAGACTCGCCACATATTCAGGGTTATAGCTATCAAACCGGCTTAATACTTGAGAAATAAGCTGCCCGCAATCTGGGCTGTTTTGCGTAACCAGGGCCCGCATGGCTGCAAAGGCAACCTGACTGGATGGGTCATAGAGGGCGGTTTGAAAGAGACTGCGGTCAGTATTGGGAGCCAGTTTGCCTAAAATATTAAGCAGACAAGCATAATGTTCTGGGTTGTTGTTGTGTTGATGGGTTTGTGCGTAAATTTGTTTAAAGACATTTGCCAGATAAGGTTCTGCAAGTTGAATCAAGATTGGCTGGTTTTGGTTAAGATTCCCTGCTGATGCTGAGCAAGCGTGATGGTAGAGAAATTCAACAAAGAAAAGTTCTTGTTGTGGCGGGACAAGTTGCCATAAGGCGATGCAGGTTTGTTCACCATTCAGGACAGCGGGCAAAACCTGATTCCATCGGGTCTTTAGCTCATTTTGGCGCGCGGCTTGCTGATCGTGTTTAAAGCGCAGCTGAATCATTACAACAGACAAGATAAAGGCTAGCAAAAAAATGATCAGAATCAGTGATTCAAGCCAGCCTATATAAAAAAACCAGAGATGAGCTGGTATCTCGTCATGGCTTAACATAAGTGTAACGATCCCTTGTGTCGATAAGCTTTGTAAAGCTTTTCT
>CAJYHH010000814.1 GCA_913773825.1 Candidatus Sericytochromatia bacterium
GACCGTGACATCGACTAAATCATTCCAGCTGGCGCCAGCGGCCTCCAAAATGGCTTTGACATTGGCCATTACCGCATGAGTCTGAGCGGTGATGTCGTGACTGGCAAGACTTCCGTCTGGATTCAGCGTGACACCCGGAATATCTGGTGGACTATCTGGATTATGGGGGGCTGTGCCGGGGCGGCGGGGGCCCACGCCTGAAAGCAGCAGCCAGTCACCGACGCGTCGGGCATGAGGATAAGGCCCAACAGGTGGGGCCGCGTGACTTGTTTCGATGGCGTGTGTGGACATAAGAGGTATTTTAGCAAGTGGTGGGTGGTGCGTGGTGGGTGGCGGGTGAAATTTCAGGGGATCTTAAGCCAGCGTTTTAGGACTTAAACGATTCAAATCATCCTGACTGCCCTTCCCATGCGGCTATCATGGTTTTACAATACATGCAGATATCTGAATATAAGCGTTTATTACAAATTCACTGTGAGTTCATTAAAAGGAAACCCCTCATGAAGCGATTCCTGCCTGCTTTTGTCGCCAGCAGCCTGCTGCTCAGTTCTCCTGCTCTACAGCCCATTTCTCTCAAGTCTTTACTTCCGATGGGTGCTGCTCAGGCCCAGGTCACCATGGACTACAGCCACTTTACCCTGCCCAATGGTCTAAAAGTCTATTTGTCGCGTAATCCGCAAGAACCCCGTTTTTACGCTCAAGTTGTGGTCAATGCTGGCGGTAAACATGACCCCAATGATGCCACAGGGATTGCCCATTATCTGGAACATATGTTGTTTAAAGGCACTGATGAACTGGGAACGAGCAATTTTCCTGCTGAAAAAGCCCTGCAGGATCAGATTATCGCCTCGTATGAAAAACTCTTTGCCGAAAAAGATCCGGCCAAACGCAAAAGCTTATTAGCTGAAATCAATAAATTATCTGTTGCGGCCAGCAAATTTGCGATTCCAGGTGAACTTGACTCGCTTTATTCACGTTTAGGTGCTGAAGGTCTAAACGCCTATACCTCTAACGAAGAAACTGTTTACATTGTCTCGATGCCCAAAAACCGCATGGAACAATGGGCCATGGTTGAAAGTGAGCGCTTTAAAGATCCGGTGTTCAGACTGTTTCAGTCTGAGCTTGAAACGGTTTACGAAGAAAAAAATATCAGCTTAGACGACAAAGAAGATTTGCTGCGCGAAGCCGTTGAAGCCCAGCTTTACAAAAAACATCCTTATGGCACCCAGACGGTTTTAGGCACTGTTGATCATCTTAAAAATCCATCACTGGCCAAGATGTATGAGTTTTATCGCAAGTACTATGTGCCCAATAATATGGCGCTGGTGATCTCTGGCGACATTGATATTGAGCAGACTCGCCAGATTATCGAAAAATACTTCAGCAGCTGGAAGAGTGTGCCGGCGACTGAGTTTAAAGTCCCGACTGAGCCTGAAATTAAAGGTGTTGAGCGGGTTAACGTCAAATACAAAGGCGAAGAAAAAGTAATGCTCGCCTTTCGTACGGCTAATTATTCCAGCACCGACTGGGCTGCTTTGCGCATGATTGACATGCTGCTGGACTCAGGTAATACAGGCCTGATTAAGCTCAATCTGGT
>CAJYHH010000815.1 GCA_913773825.1 Candidatus Sericytochromatia bacterium
GGCCTTTGGCACCTGCAGAAAGGCCAGATTGTTGGGAGCTAAAACCGTGTACTGACCGGTTTTAAGCGGATCTTCTAATCCGGCTAAGGTCACAAGCTGATGAAAAGTACTGAGTTCTTGCTCCATAAGCGTCAGGCGGGTAATGTCACCGGTTTTATCTAATTCTTGTTCATCTAAGTTGTTCTGAGCTTTTATAGCCCCATCAACCATATCTTTTTCAGCTGGTGCACCAGGTGTACTGTCAGTCGGCTCAAAACGTGTACTGCGGCTGACTGTTGTATCCGTTGTTCCACTTGTGTCAGTGGTTGTGGTGCTTGCCCGGAGGTCGTTATTATCAACAGTGCTTGAGCTTGTATCACGGGCAACCGTATCGTTGTTATCGGTTACAACCTCGGTTTCAGTTGTGGTTGTCGTTGTTTCGCCAAGCTGACCGTCTAAACCGTCTTGAATCTGGTCACAAGCACTAAAAATCAGACTCAGCGCCAAAACTGTGCTTACACTTAGCATTCTTTTGGAAGCATTTAACTTTTTCATTTTGCCCATTTTCCTGTGCATCATTCTTTCTCCTTCGCGATTAGGACTTTTGTTAGCCTAGTGAATTTCTGATTTAAATTTTGCTAGAAACAGCGAAAAATTATTTAAAAATTCACTAGGCTAAACGCTCAAGCTTAGCTTTGCGTCAGCTTAGTCGGCAGCAGGACTTTATCAATCACGTGAATATAGCTCACACCCGCCTGTAAATCAGGTCTGAGCACGCGAGCCTGCTGCATTTCAAGCGGCTGACCACCCAGCATGGTTGCCGGAGCAGTTGCAGCGCTCAGATTCTGAGCCGTCATTGGTTTTAAGAGTACATGACGCAATAAGACTTGCTGCAGCAAACTTTTATCCTGCTTAAGCTGATTTAACTGTTCAGCTGATAATTGGCTAAAAGCCAGATTACTTGGTGCTAACAGGGTATGTTGTCCCTGTGCCAGCAACCCCTCCATATCAGCTGCAACCAGCATCTCGCGCAGGGTTGAGAGTTCAGGGGCGCTTAAAGCTGAAAGAACCTGAGTGTCCGGTGTTTTCACCGTCATATCTGTGGTATTTGTCGAGTTCATGGGCGCCACAGCAGTGGTCGTATCGGACATTCCATTCTGGCCAGCGATCTCACCCTGACGCGTGACTTGCGTACCCGTTCGGTCCGTTATCACTTCCTGATAAGTCTGCTCATTGCCAACAGGTGTGGTATTGCTTGAAATTTCAACCTGATCATTGAGGTCAACTTCAGCACCTTGTTGGATTTGACTGGGGTCATGGGCAATTTTGTCTTGGGTAGAATCCGGTTCGGTAATGCCAACTGCATCACGACCTGCAGACTGGCCATGAATATCTGAGTCGTTTTGATCCAGCGTTGGGCTACAGGCCACTAGCGCAGTTGTTAAAAGCGTCAGCGAAACCAGAGTTGCGGCAAATTTCTTATTTGTAGGTTTAGTCCGTTTCATTCTCAAATCCTCCTTGGCAGTTCAGCAATATTCTTATGCTTACTACCCTACTCAAATTGCCGTTTAAACCATGTGTCAGAGGCTGTCAAATTCCTGCTAAAATACTCCCCGCATGAAAACACCTCATTCAAGCCATCTTGATTTTCAAGGCTTTCAAATCCATCATCTGGAATGGCAGGGACAAAAACCCGCACTTTTTATGCTGCACGGCTGGCTGGACCACGCCTGGAGCTTTAGCTGTCTGGCTGAACACCTGCCAAATTGTCTACTCGCCTGGGACGCACGGGGTCATGGCCAAAGCGACTGGGTCTCAGCCGAAAGTTTTTACCACTTTCAAGACTATCTTTGGGATTTACATCTTTGGCTCTTGCAACACAGCCCTGAGCAACCGGTAATCTTGCTCGGTCATTCAATGGGCGGCATGATTGCGTCTTATTACGCAGCGGCTTTCCCAGAACGCGTCAAAGCTTTAATCAATCTCGAAGGCTGGATTGTCCCCGATAGTCCGGCTGACAGCTCACCCGATCGTCAACGTCTCTGGATCGAACAGCGTCTACAGGGCAAACCTTTTAGACCATTAGCTAATTTAGAGGCCGCCAGTCAGCGCCTCCAGCAGCAAGACTCACGCTTAAAGCCTGAGCAAGCGCGCTTATTGGCCGAACACGGAACTGTCAGTCATCCTGAAGGTCTGGTCTGGCGCCACGATCCACGCCATCGTATGCGCACACCTCAGCCTTTTCGTCTGGATCAGGCATTAGCCAGTTGGAAGCGCATTCAGTGTCCGGTTTTACTGGCCTATGGATTAGAGAGTGACGCCCTCAAACTGCCTGATTTTCAGCAGCGCTTACAGACATTTGGCACTCAAGCAGAAATTATCAGCTTGGCAGATGCTGGCCATAATTTACATATTCATCAACCTGAACAACTGGCAGCAGCCATTCAGACCTGGCTCAAGCAGAACAAACTGCTAAACGCTTAAATTAAGGCCCTGCTGGCGCTGCGGCTAAAATTAAGGCCTCAGGCTCAGTATCCTGAGGTAAGAATCAGGCAGTTCTGCTACAATTTTAGTTGAGTTGTCCGAACTACCCGTTACCCGGTGTTGATTCATCTGGTCTTTAACAAGTCCATCACTTGTGTCTATCTTGGCTATCTTGGAGAGGATCACGCGCGTGCTTAAACGTCCCCTGTTGCCGCAAGGTCATCATGCTTTTAGAACCGCTCTGGCGGCCCTTTCGATCACTGCAGCTGCAAGCCTCATCGCCTGTGCCCCTCCTGCTCAGCCAACGGGTTCTGCATTTCCCGGCGTGCAACCAGGGGCTCAACCGCCTTCTAACGCTCCTCAGGTCACTGCATCTCAATCTCCTGGTAAAGCCCGCTCACTGCAGATTGTTTTTAAACTAGACCCCAATCTTGAAAAAAACTTTCGCACTCAGCAAGATCTCTCTGGCTGTGCTCAAGAGCTTAGCAACGTTGAGACAACCCTGACTCTGCCAACCATTCTTAATTCTGCCACTCAACTGAGCTTTGTTGAGCAGGGCATTACCGTTACCAACTCAAACGGCAAAACCACCCTGTTTTTCAAACACAATGTCGGTCAGTCTTCTGTCGGCCGTTTAAGCTCGGGATATACATTTGAAGACCTGCCATCAGGTCTGGCACAGGGTCGCACCGTTTTTAAAAACGCCGCGGGTACAGAATTTGGCTTTATTAAATACACCGCTTCAATTTCAAACTCGGGTACCACTCAGATTGTCATTGAATTGCGCTCCAACGGCGAAGAATCAGCTTTACCCGCTTGTCCTGAACTGATGACGATCTTTGGCGGCGGCGTGATGACCGAAACGGGCGGCGGCGTTTCAGCTTATGTTCCGCCAACCGCAACGCCATCAGCATCAGGGAGCGCAACAGCCAATCCATCAGGCACGCCTACTCCCAGACCTAATCCCAGTGTATCGGCGCGCCCAACACCTGTACCGATGCCTACTCCAGGTGCGGCAACAGGTTTACCAGAACTTCATAGCATTAGCGCGTTAACCGGTGCTCCGCTTGAAACGATTACCTTTACAGGCGTCAATTTCACCAATACTCGTTCCGTCAAATTTGCTGGGATTGACGCTTTTGCCTATACCGTTGTCGGCGATACCGAGATGACAGCCCAGGTTCCAATTGGTTTTACCTCAGGCAAAATTACCGTCAACAATTCAATGGGCACCGCCACTTCGTCAGATAACTTTGTGCTGAATCATCCTGCAACGGGTCCACGCACAATCTATGTCCGCAGTGGTGCCAACGGTGATGGCAGCAGCTGGGCCAATGCATATGGCAAACTCCATCTGGCGCTTTATCTGGCTCAAGCCGGTGATGAAATCTGGGTAGCCGCAGGAACGTATACTCCCACTGACACCACAGATCGGCGCTTTAGTTTTAAATTACGCTCGAACATTGCCATTTATGGCGGTTTTGCTGGCACCGAATCAGATAAAAGCCAGGCCTCGCCCGCGACCAATCTCACGGTTCTAAGCGGCGATCTAAGCGGCAATGACAATTACACAGACAATTCCGAAGCCGATCTCAGCGAAAACAGTCTGCATGTTGTGACCGCTTCAAGCGGTACACTAGGCGCCAAACTTGAAGGTCTGACGATTCAAGGCGGTAATGCCAACAGCTATAGCCCAAACGATAAAGGGGGAGGCATGCTGATTGAAGCCGCCTCTGTCACCCTGACGAATGTCAAACTGATAGAAAATCGGGCTTATGGTAACGGTGCTGGAATGTTTCACGGCGCTGGTTCTTCAGCCCTGATGAACAACGTCAGCTTTAATACCAATGTCGCAGGCGGCTCGGGTGGCGGCATGTTTAACGCGCAGGGCTCTCTGCCATCGATTAATGACGTCACGTTTGCCTATAACAAAGCGCGTTATGGTGGCGGCGTCTACAATGATATCCTCTCACCTACTTTTACCAATTCGAAGTTTCTGAATAACACCGCAGAGCTCTTTGGTGGCGGCATGTATAACCGTAAACAAGCCTCGCCTTTGATTATTAGCAGTCAGTTTCAAAACAACAAAGCCAGTATCGGCGGGGGCATGTATAACGTCGATGGCGCCTCT
>CAJYHH010000816.1 GCA_913773825.1 Candidatus Sericytochromatia bacterium
GATCCCGTTGGGTATAGGCATAACGGGTAAAGTCCGGAATATTCAGCGAGAGCGTTGCCCAATAACCCACAACGCCTGTTAATGCCGGAAAGAAAAAGCTCCAGAACTGCCCAGCTTTAGCCTGACCGGGATCAAAAGCCGAAGGTTGAGACAACATCGGGCCAAAGCCGCCAGCCGCGTTATAGGCCCAGCCCAATAGTGCTAAACCCAATAAAATCAGCAGCGGCGCTTTGATATTTAACAATACGCGAATCGAGTCGATGCCTTTATAAATCACTAAAATATGCAGAGCCCAGAAAAACAAAAAGCAGGCAATCTGAGGACCGTTAATGCCTAAAAAGGTATTGGGCAGACTGGCCCAGGCTGGATTATAGACTTCCAGCAGCTTATAAATCGCCCAGCCGCCAATCCAGGTCTGAATCCCAAACCAGCCACAAGCCACTAACGCCCTTAACAAAGCCGGAATATTGGCTCCCAGAATGCCAAAGCTGGCGCGACAATAAACAGGAAAAGGAATCCCGTATTTGGTTCCGGCATGGGCATTTAAAATCATCGGAATCAAAACGACCAGATTGCCGAGAAAAATGGTTAAAACCGCCTGCCACCAGTTCATGCCTTCATTAATTAAAGAAGAAGCCAAGGTATAAGTTGTGACACAAGCCGCCATCGAAATCCAAAGTGAGGCAATGTCTTTAAAGCCCCATTTGCGGTCAGCAGCTCCAGTGGGCGCCATATCCTCGCTGTAATAAGCTGAGCCTGAAACATCCTGAGTTAGTTCATGTATTTCTGCGCTTGAATGACTTCTGGAATGATTCATGGCTTCTCCCGCATGCTTAAGATGTCGATAAAATGAAACAAATGAAGGTGTGACGACATTAGCATATCATCTTTGTTCAGGATGTCTGAAAGCAGAGACACAAGAGAAGGACCTTAGGGGCTGGAAGCGAGTCGCTAGTATGAGCGCCTACAAAAATTGCTCAACAAACTCAAGCAGCTAAAATCTTAGCTATCAGCCGCTTGCGCCACAAATAGACTGCTGCGTAAATGCCGCAGCGCATCTGCAGCGCGTTGAGCGGTCTCAGCTCGCGTTACTTCACTCCGCTCACTGAGTTTACGGGTATGGTAATCGTTGTTTTCACGCACTCTGACGATATAGTCGCTCTCAAGGCGAGTGCTAAACTCTTCGTCTTGATTTTCCGCACTGGATAGTCGGGTAAAAATCATTTCAGACTGGCGCAGGATATCTTCAATCCCTTCTGCAATGTCATCCACCCCTTTAAACTCTGGGGCAGGCACCAGCCGCAAACGGCTTTCCAACTCATCAGCTTCAGCAACCAGACGAGCAACATTTTCTGAAACTTCAGATTTTTCACGGTCAACTCGTGCCTGCATCTGGGCTTGTGAGCCAGCGGCTGTTTTTTTGACCCCCAGCTGAAAACTATCAGGTCGGCCAAACAAATGATTTAGCGCAAATAAAAAGTTTTTGACTTTACCTCTTCGATTAGTTGCCTTCTGAACAGTACGACGACTTGTATCCAGACGTTCAGCAGCCTGAGCTGATGCACGGTTCGAACGTTCACGCGCCGTATTTACCCGAGCATTGATTCGCGGCTCATTCTGGCGCTCCGCTGCTACACTTACCGCTGTCCGACGTGCCACTCGATCAAATGACTGCCTGATACTTGGTGGAACAACTGTAAGAATCTGGGGGTCATTTTCAGCCTTTGTCCAGCTAGCTTGAGCTGATTCAGCTTCATTTAAACTTCTTGAATAATTTTCTTGAGAATAACGAGCTTGAATCTCCAGCTCGTCCACTTCGGTTTTGGAAGAGTTTACAATCTGCTGCTGTTCAAGTACAGCCCGATTTAGCTCTGGCAAACTGTCATTGAGTTCAGCTAAGGTTGCGTGATCATCTGCCAGTTTGGCGTGAACCACATCCCAGAACTCGTCTTCGCTGACTGTATTGTCGGCAACTTTAAATGTAAATTGACCGGCCTGTGTGCCTTGTTGAATCTGCATATCATAGGGAGCCAACGATTCATTGGTCTGGGCTAACTTTGCTTCAAGTGATATATCTCCACGAGCCGGTGGTGCAGCTGAAGCTTTAGATCCAACAGCTCCAGCTACACTCCCGGCAAAGAGCGCAGCAGGCTTGTCACCCCAGGCACTAAACACCGTTGTCGCTCGCTCCAGACGCCCACCCAGAACTTCAGCTTCAGTTGAAGTTGTTTCAAGCTCTTCTTCTCGCTCAGCCAGGGTGCGCGTTTCGTGTTCAAGAGTTGCTGTTGCTTTTTCGAGTTTATCGACTAGCTGATCGAGATTTTCACGCGCAGCAACTAATTCAGTGGAGCTCTGAATCATATTATTTAAAACGCCTCGCAAGTGCACAATCGCTCGTGACTCAACGCTATTATTGTCTTGAATAGCAGAGTTCAGGCTCTCAGTTGTCTGTTTAAGCTCAGCCAGACTCTGGGGTTCAAGCGGCTCTTGAGTCAGCAGGTTATGTAACTTCCCGTCTTTGACATGAACACCGGCTTTATTCAGCAACTCTTGATCTTGAGCTGAAATCTGCCCAGCAGCCTCAGGGCCTGCTTCAATTTTCGCCAGCGTAGCATGTAGACGATTGAGCTCACCGGCAGACCAGTTGCGCGTCAGCAGCATCGCATAAGGGAAAGTCTGACCTTCTTGTAAGCGCACTGAATTAGCATCCCTTGCACCTTTAACAGTGGTAATCGAACCAGCTTCACGCTGCAAGGTGCCTAACACCTGTCCCAGCGGAGAATCTGTTGAGATCGTTTGACCGCTACGCGCCGCCGCTAAACTTTGGTCAACCAGATTCTGACCGGCTTTCTGGGCCTGACGGCGGCCACCATCAAGTGTGTCGACTTCATTTTCATTGGCACGAATCCGGGTATTTAAAGCTTCTTTTTCTTGATTAAGCTGCTGAATTTGGGCTTCACGCTCGGGTGACTGAGGCTGCGGCCTAAGCGCTTTAAGCTGATCGTTGACCCGCGCCAGACTGGCATTGAGATTTTGATACTCAGTGCTGAGCTGGCTGATGCGCGTTTGCTTCGCTCGATCACTCTGGGCAGAAGAAGGAGTCTGAAAAACAGCTTTAAGCGGCAGCTCCATGGAACGTGTAGAAGCTCCGGACATTTTAAGCTTGTCCTGAGTGTCGATAAAATTACGCAATACCGCCTGTAAACGGGGATTATTCGTCGTCTGCTGAAGAGCCTGAACGTCTACTTCACCATTGCGGGAGGCAGCCTGGACGGCATTTAAATCTGTGTTTTGAAGCTTGCCCTGCTCTTGAGCAGTCTGCAGATAACTCATCAATTGGGTAGAAGAATAAGCCTTAGCCCCACCGGTTACGGTCATGTCTTGATCCTCATCGTGCCGATTGTTGACTTGATTAGCTATACCCACATTTAAGAGTTTTATAACGGTCAATCCTGATGAATCGTATAGATTAAAAGAAAATCTCAAAGCCCAGCCAAGATTTTATCAGTCCTGCTTTTAATTTCTAATGATCTTGTTATTTTATAATTTTTCTAATTCATAAAACAGACCTGAATCTGGGCTTCGTTTTCTGAGCTTATCGATTGTTGGCATCACTGATTTAACCTGCCGCTCCACCAGCTGGGTAGGCCTCGGTGTTGGGTTCTGTGTTGGGTTCTGAATGAGCTTATCCAGACAAACAGATCCAGACAAGCAGAATATTTTTACTGCAGACAATTTTGAGGCTGATTAATCAGGCAAAAAAGACAGGCATCCTTTTAGCGCTAAAGCATCAGCACGACGCGGTTTAATACATTATGAGCGTTTTGTAAAACCAGTCAAATCCATCTATAACATTGGATCAAAGGAACTTTTAAACTTTGTTCTTTACGGGCCTTGCTGCTGGGAGTCTCTTGCTTTGGGCAATCGTGTTACACTGAGTGTCCGCCGCTCCTGGATATCAGCTGCGCTGAATATCTACCTAGGAGCCTGTGACCGAAGGGCTTTGAGGGCCCTCGGAACTTTAGCGCTGGGAAAGAGGGTACTACATGTCCAACCAACGTCTCTTGCTTTTGCAAACCCATTCCGGCCTGCACACCGGTCAGCCTCAGGCACCGGATCGCCTCAGCCGCGATGCTGAAACCGGCCGTCCCATCCTGCGTCCGGCTTCTCTAATGGGAGCCCTGCGCAAACAGATGCGCGACCAACTGCATGCCCAATACCAGGACCAACCTGATTGGAAAGCAGCCGCAGCTGAAGATCCAACGCTCCGGGCCCTATTTGGCGTCCGCGAAGATGAAGATCAGCCCGCTAATCTGTCAGCTTCGACAGGCCAACTGCTGTTTATGCCCGTCCGGTCTTTGCAGGGTGTCTACACCTGGATCACATCACCCGCTGTGCTGACTTCTCTGGCCCAGAATCTGGCAACCCTGGATCTGAGCTCTTTTCCGGCTTTGCCCAACCCACATCCTTTTGACGCTTATTGTCAGACAGAGCACACAGGCTTACTCGAAGGCCAGCATCTGCTGCTCGAAGAGCTGAGCTTCCAGCGCAAAGGTGAGCTTAAAGGGGTGCTGGACTGGTTGCTCCAGGACGGTTTGCTTGGCAATCTGCCGATTGCGGCTGAACTGCCGGGCCGTTTGGTCTTAATTTCAGACACGGCTTTTGAGCATTTTATGCGCTACGCCATGATGCCCTATGTACGGAGTTCTGAGCGCGGGGGTCGGATTCAGCATATTGAAATGCTGCCACCCAACACCTGGATGTATAGCCTGCTCAGCCTTGATGAATCCCTAAACTGGGGCGAGCAAACCAACAGCTTGCCAGGTCTGGTTTATCTCGGCAGCCATCGCAGCACGGGTCACGGCCTCTGCAGCTTAAATCTGGTTGAGCCAAAAAATACGGCTGCTGTAGCAGATTCTGAAACTGTTGAATCTCAGCCTGAATCAATATCAGAACCAGATACAGAATCAGAAGCGATCAGCGCAGAAGAACTTGATGCTGCAGCTGCATCCCTTGCAGCTGAGGCCGAAACCGTATCGACAGAATCCGCTGAAGAGGAGGCCGCCTGATGTCAGAAGAACAGATGCCAACCGAAACAACTGCCCCAGCTGAGACTGATTCAGCAGAAAGCCAGACGCAGGCCATACCCGCTGAAGCCATAGAGCCCTCAGCAGAAGCGGCTGTTGAGAACCTCTCAGCTGAGCAGCCTGCAGAACAGACTGCAGAACAGACTGCAGAACAGCCCGTTCAAGCAGCTCCGGCTCGCCAGGGTGGCCAAAATCAGGCTCAAGGCAAACGGGGTGGCCGCCAACAGCGTGAAGGTCATAAAGGCGGTCAGCGTCCACCGCGTCAGAATCAACAGAATCAACAGGGCCAACCAAACACTCAAAACCAACAGGCTAAACCTGCCCGGAGTGGGCAAAACAACAAGCAGCGCAATGATCAGGTCGCCTATCGTCCCGATCAGGTTCTGCAGCGTATGCAAAGCCGCCCAGGGGTTTATCGCGCCTATGTTCATGAAGCCGAAGCCCTGATTTACCAGATTCGCTTAGTTGGACTAGGCCCCGCACTGGCCGTGCTGTTATCTCAGACCGAGCACAAAAGCAAACGTCGAATCTATTGGGACATCTCCAAATGGGTCTTTAAAGAGCAGCGTATTAAAGGCAAAAACGTGCGCAGCCTGATGGAAAGTATCGTCTATGGCGATCCCCGTTTTCTGCTTAAAGCCACTCATTCAGTGGTCAACTTTCTCGAAGATCTGGTTCGCCTCAGCCATGAGGAAGCCTATCAACCTCAAGCCAGGAGCTCGCAGTCATGACCGAATCCGACGCTACGAACTTTCCGAGCATCGAAACGCCCGATGACCAGCCCGGTCCCGAAATGCATTCAACCGATCTGGCCGAGGCCGCTGATGTTTTAGATCATCATGAAGTGGATGAACATGATGACCATCACGATGATCTTGATGCCCATGAAGATCACGAAGATCATTCTGAACTGCATGACGAACAACCCGAAGCGGCCGCAGTTAGCCCAGCACCTGCTGCTGGTCAGGCTGAACGGGGCAAAACGGGGTCTGATGCCCGCAGCGTAGGTTTTATTGCGCTGCCGGTCAATACCAGCCAGCTGATTAAAAAATATGGCGTCAGCCATCCAGGACTGGTGCTGAATAAATACGCTGTTTTGCTGCGTCTGCAGGATCGCCGTCTGCAATATAATTTTTCAGCTGAGCAAAAAAAGCGGATTCTTCAGAAAGCCGCTCATTTGCTTGCGACAACTGAACCGCTAAAACAGCAGTGGAGCCAGGCTCTGGCTTCTCGTAACCAGCTGCTAAAGCTTGAAGGCGCACGTCTGGTTAACCTCACCAGCAGCTCTGCTTTAACTTTTGCTGTTTATCATCCCTTTGCCGAACTCGGCGTTGAGCTTCACTCAATTTATGGTTTTCCGTATCTGCCGGCGGCCCATATTAAAGGGGCCCTGCGCAGTCATGCTGAAAGCCACTGGCTGCCTCAACAGGCTAATGCTGAAGCGGCTCGCAAACAAATTGAGCAAGTCTTTGGCACACCGGGTACAGGTGATGGCTCAGGCGAAGTGATTTTCCATGACGCCTGGCCTGATGCCTGGCCTTCACTGGCTGTTGAGCTTTTTGCCAATCATCATGCGCCTTATTATCAACGCCAGACTGCAGCCGGTGACTGGCAGCAGCCCCAGGTTGATTATTTCCTGGTGATTAAACCCGGCTCTCGCTTTTCGTTTGCGTTTTCACGCCGTTCGCCCGCTGTGGCGGATAGCCTGATGCAGCAGATTGAAGCCTGGTTGCAGGATCTGCTCCAGCATCAGGGCCTTGGCGCTTATCGCCAACAGGGCTTTGGTCAATGGAAAGCTGAAGGCCGCCAGGATAAATCAGCAGAGAAACAGTCTGCAAACAGCACCGGCTGGGAAACCAGCCTGGCGCTCAATAGTCCTGCCTTTTTGGCAGGCCCGACATTTAGACCCGAAGACTGCCGTCTGCGTACAGGTACGCTGCGTGGTCTGATGCGCTGGTGGTGGCGCACGATGCATGCCGGTTACCTTGGGCATCGTGAACTGCTCAGCCTTGAAACCGCCATTTGGGGTGCTCCAGGCCGTAAAGGCGCCGTGCGTCTGGTGCTGGAACCCCAGCACCAGGTTCAGGCCCGCCGTTATCGTCCCGAAGACATTCTGCGCCAGTTGCCTGGACCCGAAGGTGAGCGGCGCTCACCTGGTTTAGTCTATCTTGGCTATGGTCTGTTTGCCGAAAGCGCCAAGCGCTACTATCTCGGCTCAGACGCTCGCTGGACGCTTAAAATTGAAGCCAATCCTGTAACCCTGCAGCGTAAAGAGGGCAGCATCGAGATTTCTGCAGAAATGGTGCTGGCACAGGCCCAGTCTGCGCTCTGGCTACTCAGTCACTATGGTGCTGTGGGCCAGCGTAAGCGCAAAGGCTTTGGCTCGCTGCAGGCGCTGACCGATCTGGCGGCCTTTAACGAAGATCGCTGTCTGGAACTGGGTTCTGAACTGCGCAACCATTGCCAGCTCAATAATGAGTTTAGCGATGAACGCGCTGAGACCCCGGCCCTGATGCAGCGCATCGAGCTGGCAGATATCCCGACCCCCTGGAAAAACCCCTGGTTTGCCCTGCATCAACTCGGCGAAAGCCTGCAGACTTATATGCAGCAGCATAAACATGAGGCGGTTAAACAGGCTTTAGGTCTACCGCGTCCGATGGATCCACCAATCAACGGTGAATTTAAGCCCGCTGCCCCTGTAGCTAATCGTCACGCCGCGCCTTACTTCCTACATCTGGCTCGCAACGAACAGCAGGAAATTGTGATTCGCGTAGTCGCTTTCCCCGCTGCTAAACTGCCCGACCAAGCTCAGAGTCGCAAGATTTTGACTGAGCTGGTTCAACAGTTACGCACGGATCTTGGCGAACGGGTCACACAATGGGCAACAGAGCCCGTGATTGACCTGAGTGCACCGCCTCTGAGCCGAGGTCGTCGCGGTGAAGAACGCCATGCCCCCAGAGGCCGTCGCCCTGAAGGCGCTGAAGGCGAAGCTCGCGCAGAGCGCGGCAACCGTCCCCAGCGTCGTCCGCTGCCAGAGCGCGGTGAACGTCCTGACCGTCCAGTACGCCAGGATCGTCCCGTTCGTCCAGAGCGCAGCGACAGACCGCGCAGTGAGCGTCAAGATCGGCCCCCACGTGGTCCGCGTCCCGAAGGCAATCGCGAAAATAATCGCGAAGGCTTTGAACGCAAACCCTTTGGCGATCGCCGTGGCCCCGCAGCAGCAGGTGAGCGCCGCAACGGCCCCGATCGCGGTAAAGCACCGGTTCGCAGCAGCAGCCCACGTATCCCCCAGGCTGGTGACTGGGTAGAAGTTCACTTGCTCGAAGAGCGAACTAAAAAAGGCGGCTGGCGTGCTGAACATGTAAGCAACAAGTTGTCCGGCCCGGTTGTTAACACCGCAATGGTTCCTGGCGATCAGAACGCTGGCGATAAAGTTCAGCTGATTATTCACTCACTTAATAAGTTTGAGATGATGTTCCGCTGGCCCACCGAAGCTGAGCGTGCC
>CAJYHH010000817.1 GCA_913773825.1 Candidatus Sericytochromatia bacterium
CTGGAGTTCAGACGTGTGCTCTTCCGATCTTGGCGACAGCAGCTGAGCCAGACAGCAGGTGTCGGCTTTATTGAAGAGGTTGTCAATTATCAGCTCAATCCACTTGAAGATCTGCAGCCCGTTAGCAGCGCTCAGCAGGCTCAACTGGGCTTTAGCACCCTGGCTCTAACGCCTAACGATCCGCAGTTTCGCTTTCAGTGGAATATGCGCAGCATCGGGATGGAAAAAGCCTGGGACATGACCACTTCAGCCAACCAGATCACGGTTGCGGTAATCGACTCAGGCGTGGATCCCAATCATCCGGATTTAAAGCCTCATTTATTGCCGATGGAAGACATCTGGGGCGAGTTTTCGGGTCTGGATCGCGTTATTAATCGCAGCACCGGCGAAACCATCGACTTTAGCGGACGTGACGGCAATGGACATGGCACGCACGTTGCAGGCGTGATCGCTGCTGTGCTGAACAATAACCAAGGGGTTGCCGGAATTGCCGGTGGCGGAGTTAAATTATTGCCGATTAAAGTGACAAATTTAGCTGGCGCCACCGATTCTGTGCTGCTGGTCGAAGCGCTTAAACGCGCTATTGATAAAGGCGCTGATGTCATCAACATGAGTATTGGCACCTTAAGTGCGCGTGACCAGACGCTTTCGCGCTCACTTGAAACAGCCATTGATTTAGCCCGTCAGCGCGGCATTTTAGTGATTGCAGCAGCCGGTAACGAAAGTGACCGCAGCGCTGGCAGCATTGAAGGTGTGACCATACCGGCTGCTTACCCTGATGTCATTGCCGTTGGCGCGTTTACTGAATCCGGAACGATCGCCAATTATTCTAATGGTGGCCCAGAACTGGATATTCTGGCCCCTGGTGGTGAAAGCAGCGATCCGATTTTATCAACCTGGCCCACTTATCCGACGCTTGAAAACCTTCAGCGTCGAGTCCGAACCCTGAACTATGCGATGGCATCTGGTACATCCATGGCAGCGCCGCATGTCACAGCGGTTGCAGCTTTGCTGCTGGCCCGCGAGCCCAATCTGACCCCCGCTCAGATTCGCGCTCGCCTGATTGCCACAGCTCAGGATATGGGACCTGCCGGTTATGACCCCGACAGTGGTTATGGCCGCTTAAATGCCGAACGCGCTCTGCGCTCAACGGGAGACGCCGCTGCGTTTTAAGCAACTGGCATTGGCGGGGGCCCTGCTCAGTGCCTGTACACCCCCTTCGCAAAATAACCCAGCCAAACCTGTGGCCAGCACCGCACCCGCCAATTTTGAAATCCTGGTAATGGATACTGATCTGAAGCCGCTTAAACAGGTAGACGTTCAATTCTGGCATCCACTTTATGACAGCCTGAAACGCCAAACTGACGCAGATGGCCGCAGTGAGCTAACAGGCCTTAAAACCAGCACCAGTTATCAGGTTAAGCTAACGGGGCCTAATTTGATTCCCCAACAGCGCAGTGTCTGGCTACCGGCAGGTAAAGCCCTGCGCTTACGCTTTTTTTTAGAACACCAGCACACTGAGCTCAAAGGCCAAATTCTCGATACTCAACAACAGCCCATTAAGGGTGCCGTCGTCCAGCTTGGCAGCCATAGTGCTGAAACTGACGCATCTGGCCAGATTAGCCTGCCTTTAACTCAGGCTCAAAGTCAGATTACCAGCCTTAAAGTCTTTAAACAGGGCTATGCCCCAGCTGAATTGAGCAACGGCCAAATTTGCTACTTAAACCCACTTGAAGAGCCCAAACGGATCCGATTTGCCCCTGAGACCCGCCCCCTGGGAATGAGCCCCGAGTCGTTTATAAAGGCAACAGCTAAACTCCGTGCAGCCAGCCAACTTGAAACCCTGGACTGGACAGCCGAAAACGCCCTGGATCCCAATCGCGATACGCTTTGGTTAGCCTCACCCGCTCAGGCTCTGTCAGCCGAGCGTCAGCAAGATCTCGAAAGTTTTGTCACAGCGGGTGGCAAGCTGATTGTCAGCGGCGAATGGGCGGGCTTTGGCGATCAAAACCCAACTGCCGTTCAGGCTTTATTGGCAGGCTTTGGGCTGGCTTTAGGGGGCGATAGCCTGCATCAAAACACGTCACTCACAATTCGTCAGTTTCCTGAACAGCATGTATTAGTTAAAGATCTCAAGCAACTTGAGCTCTATCAAAGCGCTAGCGTCAAAACCTTGCGTGAACCCGCCAAATTGCTTGCTTATAGTCCAGCAGACGGCTGGCGGATTGCCAGTGAAGGTGGGCAAGGGGTCTTGGCCAGTAATCTGGTCGGCCAGGGTAAAGTGTTGCTGATTGGCGACAGCTCGCTCTGGTTAGACACAGACAGCGATGGTGATGGCCTCAGCAATTTTGAAGAAGCGGATAACGCTAAGCTCTGGAAAAATGCCCTGGACTGGTAAAGAAGGGCTGAGGGCTAGTAGCGCTGCTAAAGTTCACTCACAGGGATTTTTAGCAATAGAGAAATAGCGTGGTGGCGAAGCGTCTGCTACTGGCCACCAGCCACTCGCTAATTAACTTCTCAGCTCGTTAACTTCCTGCTGAAAGCGATCGCGATCGGTTTTGGCGCGCTCTTGCTCAACGTTAAGCTGTTGAGCGTTTTTGTCAAAGAAGCGCTTACGCTGGTTTTGATCCATGTAGCTTTCTTCCAGACGCTTATTGGCTCGAGCCTGCTCCATCTGACGCAGCTGGGCGCGAACTTCAGGAGATTCTGCATCCAGAGGGCCTGTTGTGGATTTTTTAAACTCAGGTACTGGCGCCAGGCCCGCTTCGCTGATCTCGCTGGTATCAACCGGTTGATTGCGTGAAGCAGGCTGTGAGCCTTCAGCGGCCTGCTTTTTAAGTTCAGGCAGTTTGGCGAGCTGATCCCCAATTCGGCTGGCCACAACCTGGGCTTTTTCAATACTTTCGCTCCAGGTTTGAGCATCACTGGCCACAGCAGCCTGAACCGCCCGGGACTGAATAATCGCAGTTTCAGCTTTAGCAACTGCAAGCGTCATTTCAGCTTTGGCGGCTTCAGCTTCTTTGACGACTTTTTCAACGTGACGGCTGACAATCGGGTCGATTTGGGTTTCAACCAGGGCTTTTTCTTCAGTGCTGAGATTGGGCATCTGCTCACGCACAACCTGTTTGCGCTCGTCTTCAAGGCGCTTCAGGGTAGCGGTTTCCTGAGCAATAATCTGCTCAGTGACTTTCAGCTCTGTTTTTTGATCTTCGAGTTTTTCGGTTGTCGCGCCCAACTGAGCAGTTGTGGTTAAAGCTTCAGTCTTTTTACGCGCCAGCTCATCAGCTTTAGACAGAATTTCTTGCTGTTGCTGCTGGAGCAACTGGCCTAAGTGAGAAAGCATCTCAAGGCGGCTCACTTCTTTATCTGCGACAAAGAATTTTAAGCCCTGGGGAGCTCGCACAATCTGAATCTGCCACTGGCTGAGCATGCGCGGGTCAACTTTAACATCACCAAAGATACCGGCAGCCGAATCCAAAGCATCAGAGAGGTTAGTGGCCTGAAACTGAGCAAACTTAAGGTCAGCATCAATCTGATTGGCATCCTGGCGAATCTGCTCAAGATTCTGAGTGGTCTGAACTACTTCCTGAGTCGTAACCGCGACCTGCTGGGTCTGCTGGCGGGCAAACATCGTGATATCTTCTAGTTTACGCGACTGGGCAATCACCGCAGCAGAAGCCTGAAGCACTTTAGAATAGCCTTCTGACGGATCTTTCATACTGTAGATCACGTTTTCAAGCTGTTTGACGGCGTTAAAGTCGAGGATGTTGCCATCCAGAGTCTGGAGTTTATTCTGGCTGTTGAGATCCAGGCCATAGCGTTTAAGCAGGCCGGTTTCAGTGGCATCTAAGGTTTTTTCGTCTTTGACCTTCTGAATCAGGCTTTCAACCTGCTGCAGAGTCTGAGGAGACTGCTGAGACAGCACCATCATATGACCAAGCGTATAGTCCATACCGCTGCGAATTTCAAAGTTCTGGCTGGTGATCCGGCCAACGGCCAGGTCATAAACACTAGCCGTCTGGTCAGCTAATAAATCCGTAATGCTGCTGGCTGACAGATTCGACACC
>CAJYHH010000818.1 GCA_913773825.1 Candidatus Sericytochromatia bacterium
AAAGACAGTAAGATATTTTTCTGCTTGTCTTAAACCCAGAACCCACCATTCATAATTCACCACGCGCTGAGGACTCGGTGCAATATTAATTCCTGATTAAACCTTGATTTCAGCTCTTCAGGCGGGCTAAAATAATTCGTATACAGTGATAAGAGCACTTGTCTTCAAACGCCAGTCCGGAGGAATGGACTTGAAACAGATTCAAAACTGGATTGAAGTTCTGGGAGATGCCCTGAAGCATCTCGGCCAGCTGCTGCAAGGACAACGTCCCGCCCTGCAGCCGGTTCCCGTTCGGGTACGCCCTGATCGTCCCGAACAGCCGCCTTATTAAGAGCTTCTCACCCTTACTTTTGCCGTTTGACTTTAAGCAAGCAGACTGAAAGCCGAGCTGACTGATGCGGATTGGTTTCTACGCGCCTTGCAATGAGAACAACCGCCAGGCGGGTCCCTTGTTGGGGATTGCCTATATCGCGGCTTATCTACGCGAACAGCTGGGTCTTGAAGATGTTTTTTTAGAAGTGGATGCTCAGCGTGCACTAGAGCGCAAGCCAGATTTGCTGGCGATTTCTGCTTTTTCCGAAAAATATAATCAAGTTAGCCGGGATGTTCGTCTGATTCGGGCTGAACGGCCTGATTTACCGATTGTGATTGGTGGTCCGCATATTTCGGGATTGCCCCAGTCTTTACATCGTCAGATCGATATTGGGGTAATTGGTGAAGGCGAAAAGCCGATGCTGGGGATTGTTCAGGCTCTGGCTGCTGATGGCTATTTAGATCCGGTAAGGCTGCGCAAGATTCAGAATCTGATTTTTTGGAACGAAGATCAGACCCTTGAACGGACACCTTTTGAAGACCGAATTAAAGATCTGGATGCTTTGCCTTTACCCTGGCGGGAGATGATGCATGCCTGGTGGCCAAGTTTAAACCAGGACGTGATGTTTGACCGAGGCGTCTATACTTCACGCGGTTGTTCGTTTCGCTGTCATTTTTGTATGTTTAGCGAACGCTCTAATCTGGTTCGCTATGTCTCAACTGACAAAGTGATGGAAGACTTGCAGAACATTTTAAGTCGCCATCCTGAGCAGCGCCATATTATTTTTTATGATGATTTATTTGTGATTAAAAAATCTCGCTTAAAAGAGCTGTCAGATGCTATTCGTTCTGAAGGGCTGCATAAACGGGTGACTTTTGGCTGTATGGCCAAAACCAGCTTTTTTGATCGAGAGTTTGCTCAGATTTTAAGTGATATGAATATTCGCTTGATTTCCTGGGGGTTTGAGTCAGGTTCTGACCCGGTGCTTCATTATCTTAAAGACCGCTCTTCAAGTGTGGCTAAACATCAGAAAGCGATTGATCTTTGTCATCGCTACGGTATTTTTTCAGGGGGCTATTATATTATTGGGTCCCCGCCCGAAAGCCATGAAGATTTAGCCCGTACTTATTGGTTTATTCAGCAGAATTTACCGCGTGTACCGGTGGTCGGGATTTATCCGATTATTCCTTTGCCAGGCACTACGCTTTGGCAAGAAACAGCCCAGCGGGGCTTAATTGACGATCAGTTTAATAACTGGGATCAACTGGAATTTTTAAAGCTTGAAGACAGTTATTTACATCTTAATGATCATTACAGCCTGCCAGAACTCAAAGCGGCTTATGACCAGCAATTTGTGCCTTTGTTAAATTTTACTCATCTGGTTTTTCCGCCGATGCAGGATCGGCTGCAGCTCAGCCGGGCTTATTTACAGCTGGCCGCCAGTCAGATCAAAACAGCTTTTGGCCCAGATGCTCATTTATTAGAGCTTGGGCGGGGTGAGCGTTCACTGGCTTTTGAACTGGAGCCTTTAGTCAGTGAGTGTCATTGGCAGGATCAGGCCCGCTGGCATGAATTGATTGAAACCCAAGCGCTGATACCTGATGGCGTTGTGATGACCCATAGCCTGGAAAAATGTGGCTTTGACAGCTGGCAGTGGCAGGCGGTCAAAGAACTTGGTAAACCTGTTTATTTGATTGTCGAGCAAATCGGCACGCTTCAGCATTTGCTGGATTTATTGCAAAATCGTTTTCCTGGGCCAGTTGAGCTGGCTGAAATGTTTAGCTTAAATTATCGCTATACGCTTAAAAGCCTGACTCAGCGGCTTGAGCAAGAGGGGTATCAGATTCAGCAAATAGACCGCTTTTATACCAGCGAAGCGGTGCCCGAGCTGCCGCCAGAACTGACTGATTTTTTGCGCAAACAGCTGCCGATTCAGGACTTTTTGCAAGAGGCTCTAGTGTTTGCTTATGGCGTGTTAGTTCAGCCATTAGCATCTAAATAGACGGATATAAACTCAATAAACCTAAGCTTTGCTCAGCGCTGGGTTTAGTCGACTCGGTCATGCATCTGTGATATGATGTACAGGCTGCTGTTTTTACAAAATAGGGAGTCTGGCTTGCACACCCTGAGCCATTTATGACCACCACCACCGTGAGCAGAATGTGAACAAGATGTACCACAAGACGAAGAGAATGACGTCTAATGCTGCGCCTATTTTGGGGTGTCCGTGGCTGGTCTGACCCCACCGGACGTCTCCCACCCTGCCAAAATCCTGGTCATTGATGATCTGGATTCAATCCGCAAACTGATCCAGAAAATTCTTTCGGTTCATGGTTTTGATGTCATGATCGCTGGATCTGCGCTTGAAGGTCTTGAGCTGGCTCAGACCCATGAGCCTGAGCTGGTGATCTGTGATGTTCAGATGCCCGAACATGACGGCTTTTATGTGCTTGAACAGTTACGTCTGGATCCGCGTTTTCAGCTGATGCCGTTTATTTTTGTTTCAGGTGAAGCCATTCATCGTCAGGATGTCCGCAAAGGCATGAACCGGGGCGCTGACGACTATATTTTTAAACCTTTTACAGCAGATGAGCTGGTAGAGGCTGTCAAAGGCCGTCTTCAGCGCCATGCGCTGTTTAAACAGCAGCAGCCCAAGCCTCTGGCGGGTCACGTGATGCATAGCTACCAGCGTTTAGAGCAAGACTTGCGCAGCCAGATTAAAGCCGGTAAACAGCCGACTATTTTTACGCTCGACATCGACCGCTTTAAACGTCTAAATGATGCGCTAGGCTTTCAGAGCGCTGATTTATTGCTTAAAACCCTGATGCAGCGCTTTGACCAGATTGATGATTTTCAGGCTGAAATTTATCATGGTCCCCATTCTGCCCAGATTGTGATTCTTTCACCCGATCTCAGTCCTGAAGAGCTGCCTTCGATGGCCCGTCAGCTTTTGACGGTGATTTCAGACCCGCTGAACTTTCAGGGCTATCAGCTGCATCTGACCTGTAGTGTTGGGGCTTATACTGCTGAAGGCAGTCCAACCCCCGAAGAGATTCTCAAAAAAGCCTTTATTGCCATGAACCAGGCCAAACAACACGGTGGCAATATGTTTATGGTTTATCAGCAGGATATGCACACCTCTGTCACGCGTCAGTTGATTTGGGAAAACGAGTTACATCAGGCCCTTAGCCATAAATGGTTTGTGCTTCACTACCAGCCCCAGCTCGATTTATTGACGGGTGAAGTCAAAGGGGTTGAGGCTCTGATTCGCTTACAGCACCCTGAGCTAGGCTTGATTTATCCTGGTGAGTTTATTCAGATTGCTGAAGAGAGCGGCTTGATTGCGCCGGTTGGCGACTGGTGTCTGCGTGAAGCTGTGCGTCAGGTTAAACAATGGCATAACGAAGGCCATCATAATTTGCGTGTTGCGGTTAATGTCTCAGTGCTTCAGTTTAAAAAGAGCCGCTTTGTTCAGCGTGTTCAAGAAGTGCTGGTTGAACATGATCTGTCCGGTGAGTTTTTAGAAATTGAACTAACTGAAAGTGCTTTGGTCAGAGACTTACAGTCAATTCAGACAGATCTGGAAAAACTCCGCGCCATGGGGATTACACTTGCGATTGATGATTTTGGCACAGGTTATTCTTCGCTGTCTTATCTCAGTCATCTGCCTTTTGACCTGCTTAAAATTGATCAGTCGTTTATTCGCGGCATGGCCGATAACTCCGCCAGTCTGGCAATCCCCAAAGCAATTATCGACATGGGCCATAGTCTTGGTCTAGAGATTCTGGCCGAAGGGATCGAGACCCAGCAGCAGATGTTGCTGCTAAAATCTTATGGCTGTGATTTAGGCCAGGGTTACCATCTCAGCAAGCCGCTGCCAGCGCGTGAAATTGAGCAGTTCTTTGCTGAAAAAGTGCTGCAATAAAGCCTGACCAAACGGCTTGAGTCTGTTTATCTGATTGAATAATCAGACCCCACGCGGCAGCAGGACTGTAAACACAGAGCCTTGATTTTCGCCTGCACTCCAGGCATCAACAATGCCGCCATGTAACTCAACCAGATGGCGCACAATGGCCAGGCCTAAGCCTAAACCGCCATAGTGTCGTCGACTTGAGCCATCTGCCTGACTAAAGCGCTCAAAGATATGAGGTAAAAAGTCTTGGGTCATGCCAATGCCATTGTCGTGAATTCCAAATTCCAGATGTGAGGTCTGGCGCTGAAGCCAGACTTTGACCTGACCACCCGCTGGCGTAAATTTAATTGCATTACTCAACAGATTCCAGAGCACTTGCTGAATCCGGTCTGCATCACCCGAAATGGTTCCTGCCTGGGGATCTAACTGCAGCGTCAGGGCAATGCCTTTTGCGTCAGCAGCGGGTCTGACAACATCTAAAGCGGCTTCTAAAACTTCAATGGGGTCAAAAGGCTTAAGCTCTAATAAGAGTTTGCCAGAAATGATTCTAGAAACATCCAGTAAATCACCAATAATCTGATTTTGTGCTCTGGCGCTATGAAGTAAAATTTCAAGCCCGCGTTTAAGCGTGGATTCATCAGGCTCGTCATAATAAAGCATTTCAGCCCAGCCCAGCATCGCGTTAAGCGGAGTGCGCAGTTCATGCGAAACCGTCGCCAAAAATTCATCTTTGGTGCGATTGGCGCGCTCTGCTTCACTGCGGCTATTGCGCTCACTTTCGAGCAGCTGCGCTAAAGCTTCATGGCTTTGTTTGCGCTCAATGGCAATTGAAGCTGTGCGGGTAACTAAGCGTGAGATCAGTAAATCCTGAGGTGTGGGCTCACGTGACTGGCGATAATACATTGCAAAGGTACCCAATAAACGTTCATCGCTGGCTAAAATCGGAATCGACCAACAGGCTCGCAACCCGTGGGCTTCAGCGAGTTCGCGGTAAGCGGTCCAGTGGGGATCTGTTGAAATATCGGGGGCAATCACGGTTTGTTTAAGATGGGCAGAAGCACCGCAGGAGCCAGATGCCGGGCCAATTGGCAGGCCGTTAACCGCTTGATTATAGCTGTCAGGTAGACTTGGGGCTGCACTATGACGCAGACAGTGATGGGATTTGTCATAGAGCATCACGGCCCCTAACATGCCGGCATTAGAGTGGGCTTCCATAGTTAGAATCAACGAGCTTAAGACTTCATCCAACGGGCGTTCTGACATAATTTGCTCAAGGGTTTGAACCTGGCCTGAGAGCAAGGTTTCCATCCTTTTGCGCTCTAAAATTTCGCGGGTCAGCTGATCAATGCGCTGATTAAGGGTTACAAACTGATTGACAGACACTTGTTTGGATTTAAGCCGCAGCAGCAGGGTGCCGGGGGAGAGTGTCATCAGAGCGCCTTCACAGCGCAGATTCTGACCCAATAAACTTAATGCACCCGGTACAAGCTGGCGCTGACCAGAACAGCTGCGCAAATAGGGCCTGACTTTTTCAGGCGGAGAATCAGCAATTTCTTCTAAGCGGCGGCCGATTAAAGCCTCGGCCGGGCATTGTAATAAATGAGCGGCTGCCGCGTTTAAAGCGAGTATTTCACCCTGAACCGTCAACATCAGACAAGCTTCAGGCATAATCGCTGACCAGGTAAGAAAGTCTTCAGGGCTCACGTCTTGTTTTAGTCCGTTTAGTCGGTCTGGATTCTGACATATTCACGCCCTTGGGCGCTGACTGCTGCAGGGGAGGGTTTAAGATACACCACAATTCTGCAGCCACTTGCCCCCAGGGCAATGGTTTCCTGGAGCTCGACCTTTGCATATCCCAGGTTTTCACCTGCAATTGCTCCAAAGATATTTGAAGTCATCATACACATCGCGGGTCGATTATGCACTTGCTCAGCAAAAGGACAGCTACGGCTACCCAATACAATCTGCTCATCGTTTTGCGAAATCAGATAAAAGTCCCCGCCAATGCGCTGTTTCAGATTAACCATTACAGCTGCTACTTGTTCACGTTTCAGGTGCTTCACACGTAAGGCCTGGCGATAGTCCTGATCAATCTGTTTACCCATATTCTGGCCAATCACGCTAAAAAAGCCCGATGCTTCTTCAAGGCCGATCATATCCTGAAGAGTTGCAGAGAGCTCACTCAGTAAATTGCGCATAAACAAATCGCGCTCCAGCCTTAGCGGTAGCATGCTGAGATCTTGCTCACCTGGGCGTCTAACAGCACGCCCCACTATACGTTCACCCAAGTCTCGGTTCTGCATGGGCCTACGTCCTTATTTGCCAGAGATTGCCAGAGATATAAACATATCAGTATGTTTAAAGATAGTGATGGATGAGATTAGCATACCATGTCGGCAGTAAGGGAGCGAAGCGCTGGTTTCGCGGGGGATGCCTGTAAAATCAGGCTTCAGGTAGGGTGTCGACTAAGCGTTCGATATCTTCTGGGGTCAGGACAGGAAGCTGAATAGAGACAGAATCAGCGGGAATCTTGGTTTGTAACATCTGAAAAAGGCCACCTTTCTGCCACACTCTAGCATGATGAATCCCGTGTAAACTGTGATAGATGATCGCCAAGGACTTTTAATTAAGAGCCCTAGAAGAGCCTTAAAAGAACCCACAGGAGAACCGATAGAACCTATGCAAGCTCTCACTATCCATCCCGAAACTTCACCACAAGACGCTTATGAAATGCTGGTGCGCTCAATTGCCGAATCCCGCCAGAACATCGGCCAGAGCTTTTTTACGCTTGGCCAGTCATTGGCTTATATCAAAGATAATGAACTCTATAAAGTGGGTGGCTTTAAAACCTTTTTTGCGTTTTTACGCGATCCACGTGTAGACATTGCAGCTGCTGATGCTGAGCGCTTTATGACCGTT
>CAJYHH010000819.1 GCA_913773825.1 Candidatus Sericytochromatia bacterium
TTCTATACTGAAGCATTCCCAAATTGACATTGCGCCCTATCAGCAAACTTAGCCCCAATTGCACCCGGACGAAATCAGCATTCTACTCTGAGTGAGCGAAAAGGAGATTTGCCATGAGCCGAGTCACACATCAATCGGTTGATTTATTTGAAGCGATTGCCAAACACGGGGATGCTCCCCGCTTTCAGCTCCCTGATGCCAGCCATAGCAGCTATACCCCCGTCAGCTGGAATCAATATGGTGATGATGTCCGCGCCTTAGGCGGTTTTTTAACCCGTTATATCAGCTTTGATGATAAAGTCGCGGTCCTGGGCCAGACCAGCTATGAATGGATTGTCAGCTATTGCGCGATTCAAAGTGTACGCGGTGTGGTGGTTCCGATTTATCCGGCATCTAAAGCTGATTTAATTGAATATTTCCTTGAGCACTCTGACGCCAAAGTCCTGTTCTGCGATAAACAGTTTTTACCCGAACTGAGTCAGATTAAGCTTGCGGGCGTCCAAACCATCATCCTCTTAGATGACACATCCGGACGACCCGATTTTAAAGTGCCGGTATACGGACTTGGCCAGGCTCAGGAACTCGGCTTAGGTAAACGTGAGAATTTTGAAAAAGCCCTGTCTGAAGTTCAGGCCTCTGATTTAGCGACGATTATTTATACCTCTGGCACAACTGGCCTGCCCAAAGGCGTGATGCTTAGCCACGCAAATCTAGAGGCCAGTTCTCATGACTGGATTAGCTTAAACGGACCCATGATTCCAGAAAAATCAGTGGATTTACACTGGTTACCCCTGGCTCACGCTTTTGGCATCGGCGCGATTATGCTTGGCAATCGCCTGGGCTGGGAAAGCTTCTTTGCCACGCCTAAAAACGTACTCGAAAAATTCTCAGAAATCAGACCCCACACGTTTTTATCCGTCCCGGCTTATTGGGAAAAACTCTACCTCAGCGTTCAGGCTGCCGGCGGTGACAGCGCGGCTTTTAATCAAGTGACAGGCGGCCGGCTGGTGTTTGGCCTAAGCGGTGGCGCGGGCCTCAAAAAAGAAATTAAAGAAGGCTTTCATGAACTGGGTCTGCTGGTGATTGAAGGCTATGGCCTGACGGAGTGTTCACCGACGCTGACCATGAATCGCCGCGATAAGTTTAACTTTGACACGGTTGGCGTGCCTTATCCCAGCGTTCAGATTAAGCTCGCTGATGACGGTGAGATTCTTGCCAAAGGGCCAAACGTTTTTAAAGGCTATTTTAAAAACGAAGAAGCCAGCAAAGATGCCTTTGATGAAGAAGGCTGGTTTAAAACCGGTGACGTGGGTCGCTGGACAGAAGACGGCTTTTTAAAGATCATCGACCGCAAAAAAGAAATTCTCGTCACCAGTGGGGGCAAAAATGTGCCGCCGGCTAACATCGAGCATACCTTTCAGGACAATCCGTATATTCAGCATCTAGTGGTTTATGGCGACGGCAAAAAGTTTTTGACCGCCTTGGTCACGCTGGAAGAAGGCCCGGTCCGTCAGGCCCTTAACGATCCAGACACCCCATGGTCTGAGCTGCAAAACAGTGCTGAAACAAAAAAGTTAGTTGATGAACAGATTGCAACCGGCAATCAAAAATTAGCCAGCTACGAAACGATTAAAAAAGTCTGGATTTCACCTCACCCGCTGACGGTAGAAGACAATCTGCTGACTTCATCGTTTAAAATTCGCCGCAAAGCGATTTATGAGCGCTATGGCGCTGAACTTGAAGCTCTTTACGCCTAATGGCGCCTAAATCATCTTTTAAGTCACTGCCTTTGCCGCAGCCGCCCGTCACCTTATTGGTGGCGCCCGGTGGCTACGGCAAAAGCCATTGGCTCAACATCTGGCGCCCGCAGCTAACCGGCCCCTTGCTTGAGGCTGGCTGGATCAGTGAGTTTTCAGACGGCTATTTTGACGCGCTGCGCGCAGCTTGCGAATCATCGGGTCTGCCCCACCCCGAACCCGCTCATCCTGGCCGCTGGGCCCGCCAGCTCTCTCAGTCTGTAAACGCTACACCGCTCTGGATTGTAATCGACAATTGGGAAAGAGTTGAAAGTCTGGAGCGGGTCGAAGCCTTCTGGAAAGACATTTTACAAAATCCGCCCGCTAAAATCAGCCTGTTGATTGCTTCGCGAAAACCACCCCGACTGCCCTTTGCCCCTTTACTGGCGCAAAACGGGCATTATTTTGACCGGGAGCGCCTAAGCTGGACACTCACCGAAACCCAGGCGCATTGGCAAAGTAAATCCCTGGGCTGGACAGAAGCGGATCAAAGCTTTTATGAAGCGGTACAGGGCTGGCCTTTAGGGCTGCTGATTCAGGCTCGCAAACGGGCTGGCGAACTGAGTGAAGAAACAGCGGAATCACTCCTTTTACAAGCGCTTCAAACCTGGTTGCCACCCTTTGTTCAGGATGCCGCTTTACTTTGGCAACCCGAACTCCAGGCGCGTCTTAAAGACTGGCAGGTTGATAACCGTCACTGGATGCCTCTGCTGTCCCGCAGCCTGGATAAAGCCGCCCGCCCATCAGCCGGCTATTGGCTCTGGCTGGCAACATCCGGTGAACTGCCACCCGATCGTTCAAGAGTGCTTTTAGAGCGGGCGTTAAGTCTATGTGCACCCCATCAACGCGGTTTGCGTCTCAATGTCCTGACTCGTCTGGCTCATATGGCCTCGCTCCAGGGTGACTGGACCTTATTGGATCAGTATCTGGAGC
>CAJYHH010000820.1 GCA_913773825.1 Candidatus Sericytochromatia bacterium
TAAGCCACTGCAGATTTATGACATCAGTAAGATTTACACCACTGAGCGCTTTGTCAGCTGTAAACAACTGATGGACGAAGGCAAAAACTTCTTGGTGGAGTAGAGCTAGTAGCGGGTGGCTTGTAGCCCTTAGCAAAAGACTTAAACACTCAAAAACACAAAGGCTTCTGGAAAAATCTTTCCAGAAGCCTTATTTCTTTTTTAAACTGTTTTTTCAGCTATTTTTGTTAACTACCAGCTGCTAGCAACAAGCTTTCTCTACCACGGCGTCACACGCGTATTCAGCGTATCCCAGAGTTCGCCCAAGGCTTTTTTAAGCCTGCGGCTGACCTGCATCTGAGAAATGCCTAATTGTTTAGCAATTTCAGTTTGGGTTAAGTCTTGATAAAAAGCAAAATCAATCATCTGGCGGGACTGCTCTTTAATTTTGCCAATCGAGTCCTGCAGAATAATCTGATCTTCTTGGGCCAGATGAAAACTACGCAAACGTTTGTCTTCAAGCTGATCCATGACTGTCAGACCAGAACCAGGCGTTAAACCCTGAATTTCCTGATCAAGAGACAGCGGAGTATGATTGGACTCCATTTGGCGAAGCTCTTGCAGTTTATCAAGACTAATCTCAAGATAGTCTGACAGCTCTTCAGGCATAGGCTCACGCTCTAGTGCCTGCCAGAGGGCTTGCTCTGCCTGACGCAGCTTAGGCAAAAGCTCTTGTAAATCTCTGGGTAAACGAACAACTGCCACTTGATCTCGAAGATAGTGGCGGATTTCGCTGGTAATCAGATGAGAAGCATACGTCCGAAACTGGGTACGGCGATTGGGGTCAAAACGCTCAATCGCTCTGAGTAAGCCAATAGAACCAACCTGAACCAGATCATCATAATGACTCTGAACAGACTGGCTATAGTGACGCGCAATCCGATGCACAAGCTCCATATGCTGCTGAAGCAACGCATCCCGATGTTGCTTCAGCAGCAGCGGATCTTTGCGCTCGGAAGGACTGTTTGACTCTAGCAAAGCGCGTGACACAAGCTTTCCCTTTCAGTTCTCGTAAACGCTACTGAATGGCGCTGATGACGCTGAACATGGGCAAGTACATGCCGATGATCATCGAACCGACCATCCCACCAATCAAGACCATCATCAAGGGTTCGAGCAAAGAAGTCAAGGCTTTGACCGCTTGTTCGACTTCTTCATCGTAAAAGTCAGCGACTTTTGCCAACATCGCGTCAACGTTACCGGATTCTTCCCCGATCGCAATCATCTGGGTCACCATGGGTGGAAACAGCTTGGTCTGCTCAAGGGGCTTGGTCATGCCTTCGCCCTCTGAGACGGCTTCACGAACTTTGGCAATACCAGCAGAAATATGCACGTTACCAGCCGTATCCTGGGTAATTTCCAAAGCTGTCATGAGCGGAACGCCTGAACGCAAAAGCGTACCCAATGTACGTGTAAAGCGAGCAACCGCAACTTTACGGATGATGTCACCAAACACAGGTGCTTTGAGCAGGACATTATGCCACCAAGATCGGCCAAAAGGGGTCTTGATGAAGTTCACAAAGCTGACAACTGTCACAATGACACCTACCACAAGCAGCAAACCTTGAGTTCGAACAAAAGTACTCATGTTAATCAGCATCAGGGTAAAGGCAGGTAACTCGACATTCATCGAGTCGAACATCTCTTTAAAGATCGGAAGTACAAAACTCAGCAAGAAGATAAAAATCCCGGTTGCAATAACAAATACAACTGCCGGATAAGTCATTGCTGACTTTAACTGACCAATCAACTTAGCGTTAGCTTCTAAAAAAGTCGCCAGACGATTTAGAACTTCGTCCAGAACACCGCCGATTTCTCCAGCGCTTACCATGCTGACGTAAAGTTTAGAGAATGTTTTGGGATGATCTGCCATACATTCTGACAGGGAGCGACCTTCTTCGACACCGTCTCGAACCTGACCCAAAATTCGTTTAAAAACTTCAGATTGAGCCTGATCCACCATGATATTCAGCGCACGCAGCAACGCAACGCCTGAGTTAATCATCGTGGCAAACTGACGGGTAAAGATAACCATTTCTTTCAGTTTGACTTTTTGAAACTTAAGCAGCCAGTCGTTGAGCGGCTTAAGAATGTCATCACTGCTTTGTTTTTCCTTGATGTCGATGGGAAACAGCCCCTGCTCGCGCAGCTTCGCTCGAGCCTGGGCTAGACTGTCGGCCTCGATGCTACGGGTAACCTGCTGACCTTTAGCATCGCGGACGGTACAGGCGTAAGTTGCCATTATTTAGTCCTCCCTTTAATACCGACTTTTGCTTCCCATGCCGCTACCAACACCTGACTCGTTAACCAAACGCTGGAAGTCATCTGGGCGACTGGTCTTGGAAATAGCGTCTTCAAACGTAATCTGGCGACTGGCGTACAGATCACGCAGAACCATTTCAAGAGTGGTCATGCCGTATTTGCCACCTGTCTGGATCGAAGAGTAAATCTGGGCGGTTTTCCCTTCGCGAATCAGGTTGGCAATAGCAGGGGTAACAATCATGATTTCCATCGCCATTACGCGGCCTTTGCCGCGAGACATCATATCTCCAGTTGCGGCCCGAGTCATCAGAGTCTGAGACAAAACAGCAACCAGTGAGTTGGAAAGCTGAATACGAATCTGGGTCTGCTGATGAGGCGGGAAAACGTCAACCACACGATCAACCGTCTGGCTTGCAGAAGAGGTGTGAAGGGTACCAAAGACCAAGTGACCGGTTTCCGCAGCCGTAAGGGCTAAACGGATTGTCTCAAGGTCACGCATTTCCCCCACCAGAATGACATCCGGATCTTCACGAAGTGAAGCTTTTAAAGCGTTGTCAAAAGAGCGGGTATCTTCACCCAATTCACGCTGATTGACCAGACTCTTTTTTGAGACGTGAACGTATTCAATCGGATCTTCAATCGTTAAAATATGCTCAGCGCGCTCAGTATTAATCAAGTCAATCATTGAAGCTAGCGTCGTTGATTTACCTGAACCGGTTGGACCGGTAACAAGAATCAGACCACGCGGCTTTTTGATTAATTCTTTGACAATCGGTGGCAGGCCCAGTTCATCAAAACGAGGGATTTTTGAGGCAATCGTTCGCATTGCAGCCGCATAAGCACCTTTGTCTTTATAGACATTTACGCGGAAGCGACCCATTCCCACAACCCCATACGAGCAGTCGAGCTCCCAGGTCTGTTCGAGGGTTTTACGCTGCTCATTGGTCAGAATACTAAAAATAAGTTTCTGAGTATCCTCTGGCGTCAGCGGCTCAAAATCCGTAGGCGTCAACTTGCCGTTAACACGAATCATCGGCGGCACACCATTGGCGATGTGCAGATCAGAGCCGTCTTTATCGAAGACCAGCTGCAGCAGCTCTTCCATATAAATTTGCTGGGTCATAGCTCTTTACTAGCTTCCCTCTACTTTTTTAATGTCGTAAAGCAGTATGGACATGTATCCCACTCAGTCTCAATCGTTGCCAGACACGAGGGGCACTTTAGATCCTTACGCGCATCAGAAGTTTGTCCAGGTGCAGGTAATGCCGCCTTAGGTTTCTTCAGACGTGCCAGTACTTCCTCAGCCTTGGCTTCATGAGCAGACTGAGATGTGGGGCCTTGAGCTGCTGGAGCAGAAGCCTGAGGCGCCTGTTCCTGATACTGAGGCTGTGAGGGCTGTTGCGGAGCCTGCTGCGAACCGCCATGCGCGGCCGGCGATGTGGCAGCACCTGCACCAGAAGCCGCCGCCTGCTCTTGTTTGCGCTGAGCGCGATAGTCAGGCTTTTTAGGCGGAATCAACATCATCGGCTCACGATTTTCAGTAACGGTATCAGGCGGGAAGAAAGCCAATGGCGACTCTTCATCCCCAGCACCTTCATCTGTCATCGTGACACGCAAAACTTCATCAAAGTCCGTATAGCCATCACGCACCAGCATCAATGAGTATTCTTTAAGCGGAATCATGCCTGCCCGTTTGGCAGCCTGACGAATATCGGCTTTGATCGCTTCTTTATTGATCAGCTCTCGCAGCTCATCGTTGATCGTCATCAGCTCATAAACACCCATACGGCCTTTATAGCCTTTTGAGCATTTTTCACAGCCGTCTTCATTATGTTTATAGACTTGAATTTTCTCGCCGCCAGGGGTCCAGAAAGGATAGCCCACATAATAAAGCAAGGCATCGTCAGGCTCGTAAAGCACTTTGCAGTCCTGGCAAATTCTGCGCACCAGACGTTGAGCCAGAACGCAGATTGTCGCAGCAGAGATCAAAAAGCCGTCAAGGCCCATTTCTTGCAGACGAGTAATCGCGCCAGGTGCATCGTTAGTATGCAGCGAAGTGAAAACCAAGTGGCCCGTCAACGCTGATTCAATTGCAATATGCGCAAGCTCTTTATCACGCGTTTCACCGATCAGCATGATGTCTGGATCCTGACGCAGGAAGGCTTTTAGAATACGCGCAAAGGTCAGGCCGATTTCCGGCTGGGCTTGTGACTGGGTAATCCCAGCCAAATCATACTCAATCGGGTCTTCCGCGGTCGAAATATTGACATCAGGCGTGTTGCGTTCAGCCAGAATCGAGTAAAGCGAAGTTGTTTTACCTGAACCGGTTGGACCCGTTACAAAGATAATGCCGTAAGGGCGCTTAACAAATTCACGAATACTGACTAGCAGTTCCGGGTAAATCATTAGCTTTTCAAGACCCAGCGAGGTATTGCTGTTATCAAGAATACGCATAACGATTTTTTCACCGTGTTTGCTGGGCAGCGTACTGACACGAAAGTCAATATTACGCCCGCCAATACGGCGACGCAGACGACCATCCTGAGGCAAACGCTTTTCAGCAATATTCAGGTTGGTAATAATCTTAAAGCGTGAAGCCAAGGCACTGGC
>CAJYHH010000821.1 GCA_913773825.1 Candidatus Sericytochromatia bacterium
GCCAGATTCAGTTTGGGGTTTTTAAGCAAGGATATCAGACGCTGATCGGGCTCATTCCAGGCTTCGGCATAGCTTAGCGGCATCTGACCCTCCTTGTCTTTTAGAGCCGGGTCAGCGCCTTTGAGCAGCAGGACACGCACCACGCCTAAAGCGTCCTGTGCAGGATATTCAAGCGCGTAGCGCAGGGCGGTTCCACCAAACGCGTCGCGGGCATTGATCTGAGCACCGTGACGAAGCAAAGCCTCAACTTTGGCCTGGCTCTGACTGACCGCAAACATCAGGGGGGTATAGCCATCCTGGCTTAGAGCATTTACTTTGGCACCGCGACTGATCAAACGCTCCAGCATCTCTTTACCGGTGGTGCAGGGCCCGGTGGTGGGCTCTGGCTGCGTCAGCATGCCAGCTGCATACATCAGAGCAGTCTGACCTTCTGCGTCAGGGCTTTCAAGCTCAGCACCCTGATCAAGGAGTTGAGTGGCCAGATCTGCATAGATTTTATCTTGGCCATCATCGCTGCAGCTGACAGAAGCCAGATACATCAGGGGCGTGCGGCCTGCTTTGTCCTGTGCTTTGAGATCTGCACCCTGCTTAAGCAGCAGGCTGATAATGGGCGGGGCGGCATTTTTGGCGATCGCCAGCATCAGGGGCGTTTTGCCGTCGCTATCGCGAACATCCAGCTTAGCCCCACGTGCCAGCAGCAGGGCCGGGCCTTCGGGATTCCAGGATTCCATGATAGCCAGCTGCAGAGGCGTCAGGCCTGCTTTGTTTGGGGCTTCGATATCTGCGCCTTTGTCGAGCAGCAGTGCCATCACCTGAATCAGACCCTTCAGGTCTGATCTCAGGCTTGCAGCCACTTCCTGCAGAGCAGTGTTGCCTTGAGCATTGCGGCTGTCAACTTGGGCACCCTTAATGAGCAGGTGTTTGACAACGTTGGCCTGGCCGTTAAGGGCCGAGATGTGTAAGGGCAAGTTACCGTTGGCGTCGCTGGCGTTGAGCTTGGCCCCTTTGGACAGCAGGAAGTCGACCATCGCCAGATTTTCAGCTGCTGCAGCTGACATCAGGGGCGTGCCGCCATACTCACCCTGACCTGTTTCGAGATGGGCGCCTTTGGCCAGCAAAAGCTCAATCAGGGGCTTATTGCTGTAACGAACCGCCCAGTGCAGTGGGCTGCTGCCGTCTTCTAGCTTAAGATTGACATCAGCACCTTTCTGGATCGCCGCTTCCGCAAGTTTGGAATGGCCCTGATTAATTGCCTGAATCAGATCTCCGCTGGCGTCCGCCAGGGCGGATGGCGTTTGGGTAAGAATCAGGTAAGCGAATGCTATGGCAAGATATTTCGATTTCATCCACAGGCCCTCTTTGTGCACGGTTCTGACAAGCGAATTATATCTGAGAACCTGATTTTGGCAAGTATGCGCCTTATTTTTCGTTATTTTAGATAAATAGATAACAGTCAAATCAGACAAAATTGTGGGTCTGCTCTTGTTTAGATTAACCGCTAAAAAGCGATTTAAACGCAAAGATTTTTTGTCTGCCTAAGCTGTGAAGGCTTGATGACAAAGCTTTTTCTAAACAGCTGATTGTAACTGACTTTGACTAAACCTGCACAAATAAGACAGACCTCGGCCCCGCAGGCGCTAAAGCGCTTTGAGATTCAGCTTGAGATTTACGCTGTTGTGTTGGCGGGAGCTAGGTCTTGTTGCGACGACTCACTGGCCTTTGTTATTCTGAGCCCATTCTTGCTGCCAGAGGTTTTGCATGGGCATTGTCATTCTCGATTTTGGTTCTCAGTATAATCAGCTGATTGCCCGGCGCATCCGTGAATTGGGTGTCTACGCCGAAATCCTGCCTTTTACCACAGCCGCTCACGAAATTGCCCGCCGTCAACCTGAGGGCCTGATTCTGTCTGGGGGGCCTGCTTCGGTTTATCAGGACGGTGCGCCAACGCCTGACGCTGCGCTGCTTGAACTCAATGTGCCGGTGTTGGGCATCTGCTATGGCATGCAGTGGCTGGTGCATCAGGCGGGTGGCACCGTCAGTCCGGCCCGCAAGCGTGAATTTGGCCGCGCCAATCTGACTCACGCTGCGCCTGAACACCCCCTCTTAGCTGAGATTCCGGCCTGCAGCCAGGTCTGGATGAGCCATGGGGACCATGTTGAGGTTTTGCCCGCAGGCTATTTGGCCCTGGCTGAATCTGACAATGCATTGGCGATGATGGCCCACGATAGCGCCCGCCGCTATGGCGTGCAGTTTCATCCTGAGGTCACTCATTCGCTGTATGGCACCCAGCTGCTGCGCAACTTTGTGCTGAATATCTGTCAGGCTGAAACAAATTGGACGATGCAGCACTATATCACCCAGACCGTTGAATCGATTCGCGCCAAAGTCGGTGCTCAACGGGTAATTTTAGGTTTGTCTGGCGGGGTCGATTCGTCAGTGGCGGCCCGTCTGATTCATGAAGCAATTGGTTCACAATTGACCTGCATCTTTGTCGATACCGGTCTGCTGCGCAAAGATGAATCCACTCAGGTGATTCAGACCTATGGTCAGCACTTTCAGATGGATATTCGCCTGATTGACGCCAGCGACAAGTTTTTGGGCGCGCTGGCCGGTGTCAGTGACCCGGAAGCCAAGCGTAAGATTATTGGCCAAGCTTTTGTGGAGGTCTTTCAGGATGCCGCGGCTGAGATTCCTGATGCGGCTTTTTTGGGCCAGGGCACCATTTACCCGGATGTCATTGAATCCGTTTCGGTGAACGGCCCATCCGCTACAATTAAGTCTCATCACAATGTGGGCGGCCTGCCCGAAACCCTGCATCTGCAGCTGCTAGAGCCTTTGCGTGAGCTGTTTAAAGACGAAGTCCGGGCTGTGGGCCGTGAGCTTGGGATTCCGGCTGATTTAATTGATCGCCATCCTTTCCCAGGGCCTGGGTTGGGGATTCGGATTCCGGGTGAAGTGACCCGTGATAAGGCCGATATTTTGCGCGAAGCTGACGCCATTTTTATTGAAGAGCTGCGGGCTGCAGACCTTTATCACCGCGTTGGCCAGGCCTTTGTGGTGCTTTTGCCGGTTAAGTCTGTGGGGGTGATGGGAGATGCCCGGACGTATGAATACACAGCTGTTTTGCGCTGTGTTGATACCAGTGATTTTATGACCGCCACCTGGTCACGCCTGCCCTATGAGTTTCTGGAGCGGGTTTCGAACCGGATTATTAACGAGGTGCGCGGAATTAATCGCCTCACATATGATATTTCTTCCAAACCCCCTGCCACGGTTGAGTGGGAATAAAAGTTAAACAAGGAGTTTTCCGATGTCATCCAATCTAAACGGTAAACTGGTCGCTGAGGCCCTGACCTTTGACGATGTCCTGCTGGTGCCCCAGCGCTCAAACGTCCTGCCCACTGAGGTTTCACTCAAGACCCGCCTGACGGCTGAAATTGAGCTCAATATTCCGATTTTAAGTGCCGCCATGGACACCGTCACCGAAGCTGAGCTGGCAATTGCTCTGGCCCGTGAAGGGGGCTTAGGCTTTATTCACAAAAACCTGACGATTGCCGAGCAGGCCGCCCAGGTTGATAAAGTCAAACGGGCTGAAAGCGGGCTGGTCTATAAGCCCTTTACGCTGAGCCCTCAGTCCTTGCTGGCAGATGCCCACGGTATTATGGCTCAATACCGGATTTCAGGCCTGCCAGTCGTTGAATCAGACGGCCAGCTTGTGGGGATTATTACCCATCGTGATCTCAAATATGGCCGTGATCCCCAGCGCCCAGTTACCGAAGTGATGACCCAGCGGGATCTGATTACGGCCCCTGAAGGCACCACTCTTGATCAGGCCCGTGAATTACTGCTGGCAAACCGGATTGAAAAACTGCCGATTGTCGATGCTGAAGGCCGGTTAAAAGGTCTGATTACCCTGCGCGATATCGACAATCTGAGTGAGTATCCAGAAGCCTGCAAAGATGCCAAAGGCCGCCTGCGGGTTGGTGCCGCTGTCGGCGTCAGCAGCGATACGCTTGAACGGGTCACGGCTTTAGTGAAGGCCGGAGTTGATATCATCACCGTGGATTCAGCCCATGGTCACTCCGAAGGGGTGCTGGCCACCCTGCGTGAGATTCGCAACGCTTTTCCGAGCCTGCAATTAATTGGCGGCAATATTGTCACAGCTGAAGCGGCCCTGGATCTAATCGAGGCGGGTGCAAATGCAGTCAAAGTGGGCGTTGGTCCTGGCTCAATCTGCACCACCCGCGTGGTGGCCGGTGTGGGTGTGCCGCAGATTACCGCTGTTAACGATGTCTTTGAGGCCTGTAAAGCGCTCGGGATTGGCGTGATTGCAGATGGGGGGCTTAAATTGTCGGGCGATCTGGTTAAAGCCTTGGCTGCAGGCGCTGACTGCGTCATGCTTGGCAGCCTGCTGGCGGGTACCCAGGAAGCCCCTGGCGAAGATATTATCTTTGAGGGCCGACGATTTAAAACCTATGTCGGGATGGGCTCACTTGCCGCCATGAAGCGCGGTTCAGGCGACAGATATTTTCAGGAAAGCCGCGAAACCCGCAAACTGGTGCCTGAAGGGATTGAAGGCCGCGTGCCCTATAAAGGACGCTTAGGAGACGTGATTTATCAGCTCTGCGGCGGCCTGCGTGCGGGTATGGGTTACTGCGGTACCGCGACTGTTGAAGCTCTCAAATACAACGGTAAATTTGTCAAAATGAGTGGGGCAGGCCTGCACGAAAGCCATCCCCACAATGTCACGATTACCAACGAAGCGCCAAATTATCAGCGCAGATAGACACAAGTCATCAGCCTGCTGCTGTTATTGTCAGCAGCAGGCTGATCGCTAATGATGTAAATGCCCGCCACCTGCCACCATCAGGTCAAATTTAATTTCGGCTTTGACAGGCACGCTCTGCTGGAGTTTAAGCTGCCATTTGCCGCCCATGCTGAATCGGGCAGTCAATTCGAGTTCACCACTGGCTTTGGACGTGATTTTAACGGGGATTTTCATGCCATCTCCCATCGTCGCAACAGCTGAGAGCTTGGCTCCTTTAAGCAGCTGATCATCGCGCATCAGCTTAAGACTGAGCTTTTGTTCACCCACTGGCAGCGGGTCCAGACTTGTCAGGATATAGCTGATTCCAGAATGTTCCTGAGTGAAAGAACGCGTATTGGCGGCACTTGCGGGCAGAGCCCATAAGCCCAGCATCAGGGTGCTCAAAAGCTGTTTGTTGAAGCGACTTAATTTGACGGGGGTTAGCATATGAAAACCTCTTTGACAGTTTGTTTATTGGCCTGGGTGGACCTGAGTTTAAAGCGACGCGAGATTTGTCTGGGCCAGATTATGCAGAATCGGGCAGTTGGGCTGATCGTCACCCTGACAGCGCTGGGCCAGTTCACGCAGGACATCTGACATAGCCTGCATTTCGGCGATCTTGGCTTCAAGGGCCTGAACATGGCCCATTGCCAGGTGTTTAACTTCGGAGCTGGCGCGGTTTTGGTTCTGCCATAAGCTGATTAGCTGGCGGATGTCGTCGATGCCAAAACCCAGGCTGCGAGAGCGGCGCACAAAGCGCAGTCGCTCAATATCGCTTTGACTATAAAGCCGATAACCAGCTTCAGTGCGTCTGGCTTCAGGCAGCAGACCAATTGACTCGTAATAGCGAATCAGTTTGGCGTTGACGCCGCTGGATTGGGCCAGTTTGCCGATATTGATCTGTTTAGAAGCTGTGAGTGTGTTTGCAGACATAAACCTGATCTCGCTTTCTCAATCCCGATTGTTTATCTAGCTGGCATAAGTTGAAGTCTCTTGTTAGGTTAATCCTTCCAGCGACTGGAAGGTAAAGCAGAACACGGCAGTTAAAGCTGATTCAAGCAAAAACTTGACCTTCCCATCGCGGCAAGCTTGATGATAAAAGCTAGGCTGATGAAATCCAGTCATCAAAAACGGAGCGCTAAACATGATTGAGTACACGATTCAGGATATGACCTGCGGCAGCTGCGCTCGCCGCATTACCCAGGCGATTGTTGAATTTGACCCAGAGGCTGAAGTAGAGATAGATATTCAAACCCGGCGTGTGAGTGTGGTGAGTGAACTGCGTCCTGAAACCCTGACTGATCAAATTATCGCGGCAGGCTATACGCCTGTACCGGTGGTAAAAGTTAGCCCTTAAGGCTCTCTTGATTTTTTTTGCAGGGGCTGGCGATTGGCCCCTTCGGCTTAACAGATGCTCGATGTTAGAAACAAAAGCTAAGGTAGAAGCCGTTTTGACGTGTTGAATCTTCATTTTTTTATTGACACAAAGACAGTTAAAAAAATTGTAAAATTTATTGTGTTTTCATCATAAATCAGCATATTTTTCTGCGGGTTAAAAGTGGTTTGAACGTCTTTTAATTAAAAGCTTTGCTGGAATGCTACAACAAATTTTTTAAAACACTTAGATAAAGCTTTAATGGGACAAGATATAAATTTTAATTTGGTTTGGATTAGGCTGAATTTTAAAGCTGAAAAAAGGAGTACGCCACTATGAAAATCTCGAAATATTTACTTCCGCTAATGATGAGTGCCAGTCTATTTACAGGTGCCGCCATGGCCCAGTCTGAGGCTCAGCAAGCCCCCGCCCCTCAGACCCAGATTGAGTTAAAAAATGATGTTCCTGCTAGTACCACAACTACCACCACCACGCCCAATATTAACATTGACATGCCTGATGCTCCGAACGTCAATGTCACCACTCCGGCTCAAAATACCAGCTCCAGTCATGAAAGTGTAACGGAACGCAGCCAGACCACTATTATTGACGACAATAATGATGCCGATACGGTCTCAAATACAAGCCTCTGGTTCTTTATTGTGATCGCCTCTATTGCCGTGCTGCTGGCCGCGATGTTTGCTTTCAGCCGCCGCCGAACGGTGATTCACGACTAAAGAATCTCTATAGAACACATTTAGTTAGCAGGCTCGTTATAAAGTCTAGAAACACCTGCTGCGGCCAATCCCTCTGCTACACCTGCTGATTTTAAAGTGACCTTTAAAGGCAAGGTTAATGGCCAGCCTGTTCGCTGTGGCCAGGATTACATAGGGATTGGCACTTCAGGGTCAAAAATTTGCTCACGGGATTTTCGCTTTTATCTCAGTGCGCCCCGTCTGCTTGCCGCTGATGGCAGAGAAACCCCAATTACGCTGAACCAAGATGGCAAATGGCAGACCCAGAACGTGGCGCTGCTTGACTTTGAAGACGGTAGCGGCGGCTGTGAAGGCAACGCTGACACGAACTTTGCCATCAGCGGCAATGTGCCGGCTGGCAGCTTACAGGCCGGAACCAGTCTGCGTTTTGACCTGGGCCTGCCCTTTAGTCTCAACCATGCTGACGCCAGCCGTGCTGCTTCTCCCCTCAACCTGACCTCAATGTTTTGGATCTGGCGCTTTGGTTATAAATTTGCCCGCCTGGATATGACTACTACTGGCCAGCCTCAGGGGTATTTTATCCATATTGGCAGTACAGGTTGTACCGGCGATATGGCGATTCAGCATGAAGGTGAAGATCACTCAGCAATGACCGCTAGCCCAACGGCCAGCGCCAGTCCGGCTAGTGCACATGGGGGCATGGACCCCAGCTTGAGTAAACCGCCTGCCAGCTGCAGTGAGACCAATCGGGCCACTATTACTCTGGCTAACTTTGATGCCACTAAACAACATGTTGAAGCTGACTTAGGCCGTTTATTAAGTGAAAACAACGTAGACAGCAATCAGCCTGATTCACCCGGTGGCTGTATGTCCAGCGTTGATGATGCTGACTGCAAAGGCATCTTTAAACAGCTGGGGCTTGGCAGCGATAAAAACTTCCAGGGCTTTTTTGCTCTTAAAGCCAACTAAAAGCCAACTAACAAAGTCGATTCACACATTCCGTAAGATTTAGTACAAGGCCCGCTTCGGCGGGCTTTTTTTTAGGCTTGCTTGAGTTGTTTTAAGCTGTTTACTGGAGCAAAAAATAAATTGTCTGATTTTGGGAACTTTAGAAACTTATTTCGAGTCCAGATAAGGATGTGCTTTATCAGGCTAAATTGTGAGGGCTTAAAATGCAAGCAAAAACATGGCTATTGCTGTTAATGTTATTAAACCTACAAGCTTGTCAGGGACAAAGCCCTTTTTCACCTCAATCCACCGGCCCTTTAAACAACCCTTTACCCAGTTCCTCAGCGGGTTTGGTTCCTACTCCGTCTCCGATTGCAAGTTCTCTTACACCCACATCAACTCCTCACCGCACTTGGCAAGAGCTTGAGCAGCGTTCAATTCAGAACTGTGCTGGTTATGCTAATCTCAGCCAAGTTCAAAGTAAGCCTGTCTGGCTGCCAGACTCTGATTGGCTGTTGTTTACAGATGCTGTTAGTCATGTGACCTCATATTCAGGGATTCAGTGCGGCAGTGCAAGTTCCGGTGTGTCATCAACTTATACCCTGCTCAATCTCAAAACAGGTCAGACACAGCTTTTACCGGTTGGGCGCAATGACCCTGCCCCTTTGATTTCAGCGAGTGGCCGCTATCTGATTGCCCAAAATCGGGACTCAGCGCAGAGGACGCGTTTGATTCAAATCACGCCTGTTTATCAGGAAACCGAAATCCAGTTCGCCTCAATCAACACGGCTCCCATTGCTTTTGCTGATGAACAGCGGCTTTTAACTCTAACTTGGGTAGATCCCCAATATCAAAATCTTGATTCGATGTTTATTAACAAGCCAGACGATATTCAGCATCTGATTAAACTTCGGCACGGCTCAGCACTCGGTATCTGGCTGGAAACAAGCAAAAGGTTTCTCAAATCTGAAAAAAACTATCCTCCTGATCCAAGCCGGGTGAACGATCCCTGGCAAGTGACCCTTTTGCTCAAACTTGATGATCCCCTGACCCAGCAGTCGCGTTTACTTTGGCAACAGAGTGAGCCTTCAACCAGTTCTCTTGAAGGATTAACCGTTTCTCCTGATCAAAAATATGCTGCCTTTTGGTTACAAAGAACTTCTAGTGCTGACAAATCTGAGTTTCACTCACAAGCGATCTTAGTCAATTTAGACTCAGGCCAGGCTCAAACAATTTTCCAGTCTACTGCTGCCGGCAAACCGTTTGGCTGGTCTCAGGACTCCCAGCAATTGGCCTTTGGTGCAAAAGGCCCTGATGATTCCCATGCTCAGATTTACTCTTTTAAGCCTCAACAATCGGGAGCAGGTGCCAAAGCTTTAGTCAAACTGTCTGGACGGGATTTAGATAGTCCAGCCTGGTCACCCGATACTCAGCAGATGGTTGTTTTTGCGGGCTCGGTTTCTGCAACTACAAATCCTCCCTCTCCTGGTCAACAGGACCATGGTCTTTACCTGTTTGAGCTGTCCAATAGCTCAGCCAAACAGCTAAGCTGCGGCAGTTATGATTCACGGGTTTCTTTTCAAGAATTTCAACAAAAGCCGTTTGCTCAAACCACGACATGGCGTTGCGCTAAGTGAGTAAGATTTGCTTGACCTTAATAGTCAAAAACGATCTAAAAATAAGCTCAACAGAATGCTCAATAAGTTCTCAATTCTGAGTGAGTGAATCAGACCCAAGCACTTGATGTTTGAACGGTGCTTAGCAAAAACCAGCGGCTGTTCTATAATGCGCTTCAAGCGAAGATGATGCTTGAGGGCGTTATGAAACAATGGGTTT
>CAJYHH010000822.1 GCA_913773825.1 Candidatus Sericytochromatia bacterium
ACTAAGACATTTAGTCCAAAACGCAAACCTGCTGTCTGGCAATGTTGTATCGCCCTGAGCACGCCGTCAAAATGAGGGCGGGTCTGTTCGTGAACCTCAGCTGTTGCACCGTTTAGAGATAACTGAAGTTGCCCAAGTCCAGCCTGCTTAAGACACAGCGCTTTTTGACCCGTCAGCAAACTACCGCTGCTGGTCAGATTGACCACCAAACCCTGCTGAGTCGCTAACAACACCATTTCTTCAAGCCGAGGGTGCATTAAGGGCTCCCCACCGCCTAATGCCAGCTGAAAAACTTTTTGAGTGACTGCCTGCTGGACAATTTTTTGGTAACGCTGAAACTCAAGATAACGATTGGGCACTCGGCCTGGATGACGATTGCTAAAAAAGCAACCTGCACAGCTCTGTACACAGGCATCCGTCAGGCTAATATGCAGCACTTCGGGAGCCACACGGGATCTTAAAGGTGTTTGAAGTTCACGTGCTGTAGCTAAACAGGCCCTAACTTGCAAAAGATCTGCGGCTGATCTTTTAATCGATCTGTGCTGAACACGCTGTAAAAAGCCTCGCGCCAGCAAAAGTTGTTTAAACAGCTGCTGTTTAACAGCCCAAACGGGTGTTTTTTTGCACTCTAAAAATGCCAACAGTGTGGTCAGCCCTTCCAGATCTAACTCAAGCGTTTCAGCACTTTGGCGATGAAACCAGAGAGCACCTTGAGATTCAGGCCTTAAGACAGTCTGAGGATGAAGACAATAAGCACTCATATTAATAACAGGATCATTAGTATGGCCATCATACATGAACTTCAGTCATCCTAGCAGGAGAAAAAATCCGCTTAAAAAATGGCTGAAAGTCAATTTTTAAGCCCTAAACCAAAAGGGATTCAAATAAAATCTTCCTCGCTCTGACCTAAAGCTTTTTTAAAACTGCGTAAAATTCAGTCAACTTCTGGCCCTGATCTATCTATGATAAAAACAGATAACCGTTCTTGTTCCCAAGACAGGCTAAAATACAGCTGAACCCTCAGCTGATCAGCCGCTGAAAAAATCAGGAGCACGCATGCCAGGCCTTAACGACGTCAATCGATTGCTTCCACTAAGTCAGATTGTTCCAGGAAGCATTAAAAGCACGGCTAAAAGCGTCGTCAGCGAAGTTACCAGTCTCGGTACAAAAGTCGCCGCACGCCCAAGCAGTGGCAAAGGTGATGATTATGCATCAAGCGCTGGCCAGCTTGCTTCAGCCTTAACCCTACAACAGACGCTTACCGTTGAAGACTCCCAAGGAACACGTGTCGGCGCCAACACTTATCTCAATCAAGCAGAAATGCGTTTAGTCAGTCAGCTGCCTGAATCTGCACGCCGTAAAATTCTTAGCGTCGACCGCAGCCAACCGGTTGCCCAGGTCCGCAGCGAAATGCAGCGCCAGCTTAAACAGATTATCGGCCAGATGACCCAGAGCAGCCATGTTAACTTTAGTGAAAAAGGCGGGAGCCGCTGGGAACTTGAATCTTTACTGAGTCTGACTAATGCCGTTAGCCGCCTGCCGCTGGCCCAGCGCAAACAGCTCGACGGCGTAACGTTTTTACGCGCCCCTCGCCCCGATACACCCGCAGGCCTTAAAGCGGGCATTCTGGATCAAGTTGCGATGGATACCATTGCCGGGCGTTATGATCTAAAATCCAAAACCGTCAGCCTTTATGACCGTGGCGTGAATGATAGCCTGCCCAATATCGGTAATGGTCTGCAGCAAAGCCTGCGCAATATTCAAAAACGCGGCAACTCAGAAGACGTGCGCCAGTTCCAGAAAATGCTCAACCCTTATTTAGTCCTGCTGAATCAGCCCTCTTTAAAGCCTGACGGCAGCTGGGGCTCTGGAACAGAAAAAGCCATGCGTATGGTTCAGATTGAACTGCTGACGCGCCAGGCTCAATCTGAACATAAACTCAACTCAGCCCAGCTTAAAGAATTAAGAGATCTGTCAGTCCTGGCTGCATCCCCTCAATTTGAGATGATTAAAAATCTGACCAATATTCAGAACAAAATGGAAAACCTGAATCTGTTGCCTGATCCACATATTAAACAGTTATTGCAGGAATTTAGCCGCGGTGAATTTGGTGAGGCATCACTTAAAACTCTGATGCAGGATATTTCAAATGATTTCCGCTCAACGCCCTCCGTGTCTCGTGTGGAAGAAATTATGATTCATGAAATGGGTCATCATTTTCAGCTTGGCCAAAGCAATGAAAGCCACTATATTTCTGAATTTGGCAAACTCTCACACTGGAAAGAAACCGCTACGGGCGATATTGCAGATGGCTATATCGGCGGTCAATACACCAATGAAGACATTGGCGATGTGTATCATGTTCTGGCCTGTGACTGTAAACAAGACAATGGCTTTTACAAGCCAGCCCTCAGCGCAGAAGAACGCGCCCAAAAATTTGTTTCTGACTATGCAGCCACTGACCCGATGGAAGATTTTGCTGAGTCTTATAAAGACTTTGTGCTGGATCCAACCCGCCTGCTTAAAACTTCACCTGAAAAATTCTTTTTTATTAATGCTTTGCCAACGATTCAGGCGCGCAAAACGGGTGTGGGCGCCAAAGAAGTCAGTCACTATCAGCCTCAGCAGATTGAAGCCCTGGTACGAGATGTTCTGACTCAGCGTTATCAGCAGAGCCCTTCTGATGCTACGGTTAAATCTTTTATTCGCAATCAATTTGAAAGCCTGATGGACACCAACGTTTCAACCCGCCGGCTGGGATTGAATCAGGACGTGACCTTAGCGATTATTGAAACCCATCGTCCTTTATTAGAACGCGCTGGCATGCCCTATCTGGACGCCGAAAGACTCCGATCAGGCCGGCGTGGCGATGATGAAGCCGTCTTCCGCAAAATTCATGAACAGACTCAGCGCTTACTGACTTCTAACGGCAATGATACAGAAGCCCGCACATTCTTTAATCGCTTTACCCAGCCCAATGAAATAGATAAGCTCTTCCCACGCGCCACTCCAGAACTGCGCCAAAAACTTAAAGATCCGGCTTTTTCGTCGATGATGCTGGCGATGGGCAAAATCGGCGGCTATGCCACTTATATTAACCAGCTACAAAATAAAGATCTAAAAGATCATCAGACTTATCAGCAGGCCCAGGATTATTTTGGCCGCGTTATGGACAAACCCTCTTCATTACTTAGCAATCAGACATTTTCTTATAGCTGGAACTATCTACGCGGATTAGGCAGCGAAGTTTTTAATCCTGAGGAGCGTAAAGTCAGTCAGGCCCTTCAATTTTTTAAACAGCTTGAAACAAATCCAGCCCAGGCTTTCCCTGAACTCTGGGATGATTTTCCGGCTGATTTTCAGTCTTTGCTAAGCAATCGTCGCTTTGTGCAAGCCGTTTCAGGTGACCATGGCCGTTATTTGCCATCTAGTACAAACACGCGCAAAGTGATTGAAGAAGTCATGGAAATGGTTGAGTTTCAGCGAAGTCTGCCCGTTCTAATGGGTGAAAACTAGCTTCAGCTGTCGATAAGCCCTTCAAACCATCAGGAGCTGTGAATTGCTGATTGGGTTATAGCTCCATGCTACAATCAAAGAGGTGAGGGCATACCAGCCTTAAAGCTATCTGATTTATTGCGTTTATTGTGTATTGAACGAGGAGACCCACCAGCCATGACTGACAGCGAGATTCAGGAACTGATCGACGCAATTCTGATTTCACCTGAACCATCCGCGCTTCGAAATGAGGTGGTTCAGACTCAAGACGGCCAGATTGCTACTGAAATCCGTCAGCAAGCTTTACTCCAATTGATTAACCACCCCCAACAACATATGCGCCAGCAAGCTGCTGAAATGCTAGGAGAGAACCCTCAGCCAGCCGCCTGCGAAGCTTTGCTTCAACTCTCCCAGGATGAAGATTCAGAAGTCAGACAAACCGCACTGAGCAGCTTGAGTGTGTTTACAGACATAAACGTTACCCAAACATTTATTCAGGCTCTGGCTGACTCTGATTATGTGGTTCGGGCTACTGCGGCTGAACTTTTGGGTGGCCGTCAGGCAGCGGAAGCTGTAGAACCCCTAATGAATAGCCTCAAAGACAGTGTCTATATGGTTCGCGCCACTGCAGCTGAAGCGCTCGGCCGCATGGAGGCTTTTTTAGCTGCACCTGCCTTACGCGATTTATTATTGGATGCTGATCAATGGGTGCGTTATAGCGCAGCTGAAAGCTTAAGCCAGATTGAGCCCGATGAGGCAATCTGGGGCTTGTTAATGAATGCCAATAGCGCAGAACTGCCTATTCGGCTCGAAGCGATTAAAGAACTTGCTGAACTGGGTGATCGGCGCGCAATTCCATCTCTGGTCAAAATGCTCAAAGATAGTGAAGATCTGGATCAAGCTGTCCTCAACACTTTAGAGGCTTTTCACGATCCCTTAAGTGTTCCAGCTTTAGTTGAACTGGCTTTATTTACAGAAAAACCTCATTTGCGTGAGCAGGCCCTGCTGCAATCCCAGCAGCTCAGCCTGCAAAACACGCTTGAATCTCTGGCCAGTTGGCTGGAACCCGAGCGTCCTCAATATGCCCATAAAGCCATTGAAGCCTTACATCAGCTGCCAACTGCCGAAACCACACCGCTGTTTATTTTTGCCCTTCAGCATTCAGATGCCTGGGTCAGAACGGTGGCTCTGATTACCTTAGATGATCGGCGAGAGCCTGTACCCAGCGAACTTTTGCTCCCTCTATTAGATGAGGCAACTCATGATTTAGCCCGCACTGCGCTTAAAAATCTAATTATTCATCATCCTGAGCAAGCCATTGATGCCGCAGCTCGTTTTGCCGCTTCAGAAGCAGAATGGCAGCGCCTGGCTGTAGCAGAAAATCTGTTTCATCTGCCAATTAAAGCTTTAGAAATGACAGCCCGTAACTTGTTAAGCGATACCAGTAGTGATGTGCGTGAAGCCGCGCTTAAAAGTTTAGGCAGCGTAAAACGACAAGATATCCCGGCGCCGATTAGTCTTGAGCTTTTACTGGTGGGCAGTCGCGATGAAGACGCCTGGGTACGCCAAGCTGCAATTGAAGGTTTAGCCAGTTATGGTGAAAACGAATCAAGCACCCGTTTAATTGAAATCCTCAAGCAGGATGAAGATTTTCTGGTTCGCGCTGCAGCAGCAGAAGCCCTGGCTCAACACCGAGCGCCAGAAGTGGCAGCAGCCCTTGTCGCTGCACTTGACGACAGTAAACCTAGCGTCAGACTCCAGGCTGTACACGGGTTATTTACCCGTGAGCATCCCCCCGCGCCCGATCTGCTCGATCGCTTACTTGATGATGGAGACAAAAATGTTGTCCTGGCAACTTTACAACGCCTGCGTGACCGCCAAGAACTCCAGCCGAAACTTGATCGTTTACTGAATTCAGAAGATATTCAAATTCGTTCAGCAGCCGCAGCTTTAGCTCGTTAAAACAAAACCCCAATCAATCAAAAAACCAGTGCCCTTTGACTTCATGAGTCAAAGGGCACTGAGCTTACATCCAATCTCTAATCTTTGGTTTACTCAGCCGATTCGCTGACAGGTGCTTCAGGCTCAAAGCGTCCGCCCAGCTGATTTGCTAAAAAACGCTCAACGGCGGCATAAAAACGCATCCGATTAGCAGGTTTAGCCAGACCATGACCTTCGTCTTCAAATAAAAGATATTCATGATCCAGGCCTTTTTCGCGCAACGCCTCTACAATCTGCTCCGCTTCACGTAAAGTGACGCGCGGATCATTAGCACCTTGCGCAACCAATAGCGGAATCTGAATCTGATCCACTTTAAAGAGAGGTGAGCGCGACTGCAAAAACTCGGCTTCGGTTTCAGGGTCACCAACACGACGTTTAAAATTGTCCAACATCGTTGACCAATAAGGTGGAAATGACTCAATCAGTGTAATCAGACTGCTGGGCCCGACCATGTCTACCGCACAGCGAAACACATCAGGCGTAAAGGTGGCGCCAACTAAAGCGGCATAGCCTCCATAAGAACCGCCATAGATCGCCACTTTGTCGCGCGCCACGCCCCCATTGGCAATTGCCCATTCAACCGCGTCAATTAAATCGTCATGCATCCGTCCGCCCCATTCCCGATCCCCGGCATTGAGAAACTCTTTGCCATAGCCGGTTGAGCCGCGATAGTTAACCTGCATACAGACATAACCCCGATTGGCAAGCCACTGAGCTTCTGGATGATAACCCCAGGTATCTCGCCACCAGGGCCCACCGTGGACATTGAGTACTAAAGGCAAATTCTGGCGCTGTGAGGTTTCTAGTTCAGCTGGATAAGTAATATAGCCTTCTAAAGTCAGACCATCACGGGACTGAATCGTCACAGGCTCCATTCGCGACAGTGGGTACTGTTTGAGCGCTGGTTGATGTTCAAATAAAAACATCATCTGCTGTTCAGCACGGCTATAAGCGTAATAGCTGATGGGTCCATGATCAAGGTCATAGGCAACTAACCAGGTGGCATCAGCATCGTCGCGATTAACGATCGAAAAATCCCCTTCGCTGTACTGCTCAAGAAAGTCAAAATCTTTTTTAACCGACTGATCCAGCACCTGCCACTCTTCACGCGCACGCGTAAAGCAGACCGCCTGAACATCATAAGTATCCTGATCAACAAATAAACCACTGGCGTCATAACGTGAATCTTCAGCTAAAACTTCAGCTTCTGCTGTGTCTAGATTTAATTTGGTCAGACGAGCAGCATTGGCGTTTTTAGAGTCCAGCAAATAGAGAAATTCACCATCTTTAGAAAAATGTGAAGGGCTGCTATTTAGCGTGTCTTCCATGCCCCACTGAATCAGCCCACGCCAATCAGAATCAGTTGTTTCACGATAAATCAGTTCCATTGTACCGTCTGGCTGGGCTGCAACAGCAGCACGAACATTAAACTCAGCGTCAGCCACCCAACCCATAATATTGCCAGGGTTTTCAGCAATTTTTGTCATCTCTCCATTGCGCAGATCCAGACGATAAACATCATGAACCTGAACATTGTCCAGATTTAGAGCAATCAAGAGCTCATGAGGAAAACGTTTATCGCGCTGCAAAACCTGAGCTTGCACCATGTCATAAGGCGTATAGTCCGTTTTGATTCCTGTGGCCAGCTCAATCCCATATAGGCGCCAGTTTTCATTCCCGCCGGTATCTTGAAGATAAAGCAGACGAGCATTGTCCTGAGCCCAGAAATACTGACGAATGCCGCGATCACGATCGCGAGTAATGGCTCGATCGTCTTCAGCTCCAACGCTACGCACCCAGACGTTTAAAACACCTTCATCAGGCGCAATATAGGCCAGATAACGACCATCAGGAGAAAGCTTTGGTGAGATCCGCTCAGGATTTCCAAACAGAACAGAACGCGGAATCAGAGGGACTTCAGAATGTTCAACTGTCATGATGCGACTCCTCTTTATATATACACTGATTAACAGATTCAGATTACTAGCTCATTTAGTCATTCGGGTCGTCATTCAGGTTTACGCGCAGCACCCACAAACAAATAATGCCACTCAGTCGGAAGCCAGGGAGCCAAACGCGTATCTATAGCACCCAGCATACGACGTTGTGGCTCACTACGACCTAATAAACCCAAAACTCCCGTTGTGCGATAACAGAACTCAAATGGCTCTAATAGTGTCAAGAGATCCTCTAAAGTCAGATATTCCCACCCTATTGACCAGCTGACAAAACGCCTGCGCAGCTGTTTATGTAAAGCATGCCCCTGAAGATTTTCGGCTAATAACAACCAGCCATTCGGTTTAAGCACCCGAAAAATTTCAGCTAACAAAGCAGGC
>CAJYHH010000823.1 GCA_913773825.1 Candidatus Sericytochromatia bacterium
CACAGGTGTTGGCACAGGTGGACATATTACCGGTGTTGGCGAAGTGCTCAAAGAGCGCCATCCAGAGTTTAAAGTCTTTGCGGTTGAACCTGCTGATTCACCTGTGATTAGCGGCGGTCAACCTGGTCCTCACCCCTTGCAGGGCATTGGTGCAGGTTTTATTCCAGAAAATCTTCATACAGCAGTGTTAGATGGCGCGATTCAGGTCAGCAAAGATGAAGCGTTTGATTATGCCCGTCGCGCCGCCCGCGAAGAAGGTCTTTTAATGGGCATCTCTTCAGGGGCAGCATTAGCAGCTGTTGCAAAAAAACTTCCAGAGCTGGGTGAAGGCAAACGGATTCTTGTCTTTAACTACGATACTGGTGAGCGTTATCTCTCGGTAGATGGGCTGTTCTAGCCTGACTTTTTTAAATATTTAGGCATCTTTAGGCCGGTGATGGGTAGAATCCTGTCGCCGGCTTAAGCTTCTTTCAGACGGCTTGCCAGGATAGTTTTGCTTCGCTACGATGAAAACTACTTATGAATCTTTTCACCCTAGCTGTAACCCGTGTCTAACCTGTGAGGTTTTATGTCTGCCCAGACTCCCCAGATTTTGATTGTTGATGATAGTCCTGATACTGTTGCGATTCTAAAAGCCGTTCTCAGTAAACATGGCTACGAAGCTCATACAGCCGATAGCGGCCGCCTGGCCCTGAGTATGCTGCGCCAGCAAAAAGTCAAACCTGACTTGGCGATTCTAGATATCCAATTACCTGATTTATCTGGCTACGAAGTTTGTGAAGAAATGCAGGCCGATGAGAACTGGGCCTTGATTCCAGTGGTCTTTTTAACCGGAGCTGAGCAAAAAGAAAGCCGCCTGCGGGCCTTTCAGCTTGGTGCAGTGGGTTATCTCAATAAACCTGTCATTAGCGATTTGTTATTAGAACAAGTCCGGAAAGCCCTTGAAGTCAGGCAACAATGGCTGGAAAGCTTTAAGCCTGCTCCCTCCGCTCCGGTTGCAGTTCCGGTTGAAGCGGGCAACAAGCCGGTTCCCTATCGCACCCAGCCACTGGTGATGGAAGAAGTCCTGCAGCGTCAGGCCGCCAGTACAGGGCCTTTACCTACACTCAGCCAGATTCAGAACTCAAAAGCCTTAGCCCCTCAGGATTCAACGGCTCAAGCTGTCACAAAAACAGGGGCAACCAATCTACCTGTACCAGTCAAAAATGAAGCTCTGACTCGTCATCGCAATCCCCATCAGTCCAAATCAGCGTCCAATGAGAATCAAACATTAGTCCAGACTCAAAATCTCCCCCTTGAAATTCAGGGTAACTTTGCCGGACTTGTTATGGCTCTCATCAAACAACTGGGCAAGGATCCTCAACCCGGCCTTTCACCAGAGACACTTTATGAACAAGCTCAACATTGGGCGCTGACAACAGGTGATTTGGCTCGCTTAGTCTCACGTTATACAGATATGCCTTTAATCGAAAGTATTCATCCCGATCAAGTCAAGCTGGGAGTCTTACCCTTACCCTTTTGCCGGAAGTATCAGGTGGTGCCGTTTACAACACCCGATAAACTGGCATTTGCCATGCCTCACCCGTTTTTGATGGAAGTCAACGACGTGCTGCGGCGCTATCCTTCGGCAGAGCGCTATATCGCAGACCCCGCTTTAATTATGTCGCTGTTTGAAGGCGGAGAAATTCGCAAACCGGTTACAGCCAGTTCAGCGCCAGTGGTGCCTTTAGCCAAACCTGAAATGGCAGATCTGATGGATGAGCTTCAGAACCGCTACGCTAACGTTCTGGATAATCTGACAGGTGCCCCCACTGAAGAACTTCCTGAGCTTGAACTTGCGGGGCCAACAGACGCTCCGATGGTCAGACTGGTCAACCAGATCATTGATGAGGCTTACCGTGAGCGGGCATCAGACATTCATATTGATCCCTGGGAAGAAGCTGTTGTGGTTCGTTATCGCATTGATGGCGAACTCAGAGATAAACATGTACTTAAGCCACCGGGGCTGATTCAACCCTTAACGGCCCGTATTAAAATTATGGCCAATCTCAATATTGCTGAACGTCGTTTACCTCAGGACGGCCGCATTGTCTTTAAGAACTTTTCACGCCGGGCTCCGGATCTGGATTTACGCGTCGCCACCTCACCCATGAACTTTGGCGAAAAAGTCGTCATGCGCTTAATCGA
>CAJYHH010000824.1 GCA_913773825.1 Candidatus Sericytochromatia bacterium
CCCTGACTCACGAATATGCTTCGCTACCTGCCCCAGACGGTTTTAAAATTCTCGATACACGCAAAACCACACCGGGTCTCAGACTATTTGAAAAATATGCTGTAGCTGTTGGGGGTGGGCATAATCATCGTTTAGATTTATCCGCTGTGATTATGATTAAAGACAATCATCTGGTTGCAGCTGGTGGCATTGCTGGAGCGCTCAACAAAGTCCGGACTGACAATATTCGCGAACTGTTTGTTGAACTTGAGGTTGATACGCTTGAGCAGCTAGATGAAGCCTTAGACTTAGGCGGCTTTGACGCCTTTTTGCTCGACAATATGTCGCCAGACACGATTCGTGAAGCGGTTGAACGCGTCCGTCAACATCCCAAAGGCGGGATGAGGATTTTCCTTGAGGCTTCTGGGGGGATTAACCGCACCACCTTGCCGGATTATATCTGGACGGGTGTCAATGGCATCTCGATTGGGGCTTTGACCACTCAGGCTCGCAATGTGGACATTAAATTAGAGTTTGTGGATGATCCCGCTTGAGCTTAAATAATCTAGAACTCCCTGCGATCCCCAATTTGATCGGTGGTGAGCTGCGTAAGCCACTTAGCGGTCGCTGGCTAGATAGCTTTAATCCTGCTACAGGCCAGGTTCACGCGCGGATTCCCGCCAGCGATCAGCGTGATGCCGAAGCCGCCATTCAGGCAGCGGCTCAGGCAGCACCCAACTGGGCCAAAGTCAGCCCTGAAGAACGTTCTGCTTTATTAAACAAGATTGCAGACCGGCTAGAAGCCCGTTTAGACGATCTGGCAATGGCAGAATCCCGTGATAACGGTAAACCCCTGAGCTTAGCGCGCAGTGTGGATATTCCGCGCGCGATTCAGAACTTTCGTTTTTTTGCGGCAGGTTTATTACATGTCTCAAGCGAAAGTCATGCCCGGCCAGGATTTTTGAACTATACTCTGCGCCAGCCTGTTGGGGTTGGCGTATGTATTTCACCTTGGAATCTGCCGCTCTATCTGCTGAGCTGGAAAATGGCTCCGGCTTTAGCAGCAGGCAATACGGTAGTAGCAAAACCCTCTGAAGTGACGCCGCTCAGCGCCTGGCTTTTAAGTGAAATTACACTTGAAGCGGGTTTACCACCCGGTGTGCTTAATCTGATTCACGGCACAGGTCCGGATTTAGGCCCGACTCTGTGTACAGAGCGTGAAGTCAGCGCCATTTCGTTTACGGGCAGCACGCGTACAGGCGCTGAAATTGCCAGTTTAGCCGCACCGCGTTTTAAAAAGCTCTCGCTCGAAATGGGCGGTAAAAATGCAGCCATTGTTTTTGCTGACTGCAACTATGACCAGATGCTGGAAACTATCCTGCGCTCTGGCTTTAGCAATCAAGGTCAGATCTGCTTATGCACCTCGCGCATTTTAGTCGAACGTCCTTTATATGAACGTCTGCGCGATGATTTAGTCAAACGGGTGAAAGCGCTGCGTGTAGGTGACCCCCTTGAGGCCGACACAGACCAGGGTGCAGTAGTCTCAAAAGCGCATCAAGAAAAGATTCTGTCTTATTTTGATTTGGCACTCAGCGAAGGCGGCAAAATTTTATGCGGGGGTGAGACCGTTACGCTAAGCGGCCGCTGTGCAGACGGCTGGTTTGTGGCACCCACAGTCTTAGAAAATCTTGGTCCTGACACTCGCTGTAATCGCGAAGAGATCTTTGGCCCGGTTGTCAGCCTTCAGCCTTTTGATACTGAAGAAGAAGCCCTGCGCCTGGCCAATGCCAGTGACTACGGACTTGCTGCCTCAGTCTGGACGAGTCATTTAGCCAAAGCCCAGCGCTTTGGTCGTGAGCTGAATGCAGGGATTATCTGGATCAATTGCTGGATGGCCCGCGATCTGCGCACACCTTTTGGCGGCTTAGGTGACTCAGGTGTCGGTCGAGAAGGGGGCTGGGAAGCCTTTCGATTCTGGACAGAAACCAAAAATATCTGTATCTCCGATTGACCATGGATTAGGGAGGATGAACTACGGATTAGGGAGGATGAAGAGGATTGCATGGAGGGGAAAAAGAAGGGGATTGAAGAAGTTAGGGAATTAGGGACTTGTGGGTTTGGGGTCCAGGCCGCTTAAGAGGGCGTGGGCTCGGTTCAGGGTCTGGATTAGCATGCGATCGCCGGGTAAGGCAGAGGGTTTGCCGGGTAAGGTGGTATACAGACGCAGCCAGTCTTCTGGAGCGCCGAGTTGGTGCATGC
>CAJYHH010000825.1 GCA_913773825.1 Candidatus Sericytochromatia bacterium
GCCAATTTGCTCAACTGCTTTGAGTTCTGCAAGGTGCCCAATCCAGAGCACATCTGGTTTGAAAAAGTTGGCGATCAGTCGGTCATCAGACGTCAGCACAAGGTAGCCTTGCTGTTGCCCGGACTGACTTTTTAGACAGGCAATAATGACTTCATCTTGATCAAGGGTCTGTTCTAAGCGGGTAAAGATGCTGGGCTGCCCATTTTTTAGCTCAGATAACCAGACTGAATGGGGTTTGATCGCTTGAGTCATTCAAACTTCCTTGTACAAAATAGCTTGTAAGCCGACAAATCCTGACCTGAGTTCTGCTCGCTGTAAAACAAGGTTTGGTTAATAAAAATAGCTCAGCGTGTGATTTTGCGTAAAAGAAAGGCTCAGATGGTGATTATGTATCAACTTACTTGCCGCAGATATGTTATTTAACTTGTTCTCAATTTTACAGTTTGAATTAGCTTAACATAAGATGACATCCCCAGTAATTGACTCCCTGCTAAACAGAGTCTTAAAATAAGGCCAGAACCGCATCAATAGGGAGTTTGACTGTGACACAGCCCGACGGCGCAGATTTTGTTACAAACTCCATTGTGCAGGATCACTATCAGCTGGAGCGCCTGCTGTCGCGTCGCGGACCGCTTAGCACCTGGTTGGCTCAGGATCTGAACGGGGGCCAGGTGGTGGTCAAACTGCTCAGGTTGCGCGCTTTAGATACCTGGAAGCAGCTTGAGCGCTTTGAGCGTGAAGTGACGGTTCTCAAACAGCTGCACGCTGAAGGTTTGCCGCGCTGTCTGGATCGTTTTTATAGTTCGGATCGGCTGACGCTGGGTCTGGTGACAGAATATGTCCCGGCTCAGACCCTTGAAGCCCATTTAAACAGCGGTTGGAAGCCAGATATTCATCAAACTCTTGCTCTAGCAGAACAATTGCTTGAGATTCTGGCTTATTTGCATAATCATCATCCGCCCGTGATTCATCGGGATCTAAAGCCCTCTAATATTCTGCTGGATGACTTACAAAGGCCTTATCTGATAGATTTTGGCTCCGTCCAGCAATTGCTGGAGCCTGATGGGGCTTCTACGGTGGTGGGGACTTATGGCTATATGCCGCCAGAACAGTTTGCGGGCCAGTGCCGACCGGCTTCTGATCTCTATGCTTTGGGTGCTACCTTGATACATGTGTTAAGCGGAACTTCACCTGCTGAAATGGTATATTCAGGTTTAAAATTGCGCTTTGAGCCTTATTTGTCAGGGCCGGTTGCATTACGGGACTGGTTAGCCAAACTGACCGCGCCAGTAGAAGAACGTTATAGCAGTGCCCGTGCTGCTTTGCGTGGCCTTGAAGAACTTAAAACCAGACTGGTCAAAGAACAGAGACTGATGAGCCAGCCCGTTTCATTTAAGCGCCTGGAGATGCAGCGCAATGAGGACGGATTTAGTTGCGGCGAGCCTCGCCGTTTTACACCGGAGATGTACTGGTTGATTCTGAGTTCACTGGGGTTTTTTAATCTGGGTGCGATTACGATTTTGCTTAAATTAATGACTGTAGGTCAGCCTTTGATGATGGGTGGATTGATCACTCTGACAGCCTTACAGGGGGTGTTACTGCCGCAGTTTCGCCATCGGCGCTTACGGGTGACAGCCGAACATCTGGAAATGCAGCGAGACTGGTTCTGGCATCGCCGGATTCAGCAGTTAAATCTGGCCCAGGTACAAGAAGTCATTGCCCGACCGACTATAGGCGGCTGGCGTGTCGAAGTGATGAGCCCAGAGCGAAAATTACTCTGTGCCGGTTTAAACCGTTCAGAGGCTGAAGGTTTAAAACAGGTTTTACTGCAGCAGGTCTTGATCCAGCATGACTGAACCCCACTCTGAACTTACGATCTTAGCGCGTTACCAGCTGAAACAGCTTTTGGGTGAACGCAGCGCAACCCGCACCTGGCTGGCTCACGATCAGCAGACTGGGCAGATGGTAGTGCTGAAACTGCTGACAATGGGCCGCGTCAAAGATCTTAAGCTGCTGGAGCATTTTGAACGAGAAGCGAAGATTTTAAGTGAACTGAATCATCCCCGCTTACCTCGATTAATTGAACACTTCAGCTTTGACGGGCCTGAAGGTCTTGAACTGGCCCTGGTGTCTACCCTGATGCCGGGTCAGTCCCTGCTCAGTTTATTAAACGAGGGCTGGCGCCCTCAGGAACAGGACATTCGCGAGATCGCCCGCCAGATTCTGGCTTTGTTGCGTGATCTGCATCAGCGTGAGCCCGCCGTGTTACATCGCGATTTGAAGCCCGCCAATATTTTACGTGATCCAGAGGGCCAGATTTATTTGGTTGATTTTGGCGCCGCTAAACAGATGTTATTGCGGGGCGATAGCGCAACGGTTACGGGCACCTTTGGCTATTTAGCGCCTGAGCAGTTTTACGGGCAAGCCCTACCAGAATCAGATTTATACGCTTTAGGCGTGACGCTGATTCATCTTTTAAGCGGCCGCCATCCGGCAGAATTGCCGCGAGATGGGCTTAACATTCAATATCGTGACTATGTGCATGCGGAGCCTGATGTGCTCGACTGGCTGGATCAGCTGATTGCGGTAGATGCAGAAGCCCGCCCTGCCAGCGCAGAAGCCGCTTTAGCAGCGCTTGAGCAACCAGGTACGTTAATCTCACGACCTTTGCGTCTGCCTGGCCCCTCTAAACAACTTCAGCCTTTTCAACAGGCTGAGATTCAGCTCTTTGCGCTTCAACCAGGCCTGAGTTCAAATCTGCTTCAGGCAATCTTAAAGCCAGTCCCACTGCTCTTACTGACGATCGGTCTGGCCAGTTCTTTACTGAGCGTTTGGTTGGGACTTGGCCTTGGCTTACTCTGGCTGAGTCAACTCATCTTGCGTTTCAGCAATCGTCTCAACACTCAACAAATTTGGCTGACCCCAACTTATTTACATCGACATCTAGCGGCTGACACTGACCTTGCCCAGATTAACTTTTTAAATCTCAATTTAGCAGATGAGCTAAAAATCACGGGACGTCGGCGCCAGTTTGAAGGGGCTATCCCGATCAATCAGATTCAAGCTGTTTATACCCTTGCTAATCCCCTGGCGAAGCTCTTTCCCAAAGGCCGTTTTTATGGAATTGAAATCAGTTGTGAACTGCCTTTAAGGGGCTTTTTTAGATTACGCGTGGCTTCACAGCTCACGCTTGAAGAGCAGCGCTGGCTGCAGCAAGAGTTATTAAGTTATTTGCTTAAATATCAGAATGTCAAAGCGGCGCGTCAGACTCTGTTACAGTTGCGCACACTCAAGCGACAACAGACTTAAAAGGGCGATTGAGACCAGAATTTTTAAATTTTCTGAACGCTTACAAACTTGCTGCGAAGTCAACAAGCGTCTACAATTCCTCCCATGACGCTAAATCAAGAGCAGTCTGATGAACAGGCTGATTTGCAACCCACCGCTACCCACTACGCTTTAAAAAAGACGCTAGGGGCGGGTGCTATGGGTGAGATCTGGTTAGCCCAGGACACCGGTCTCAGGCGTCAGGTGGCGTATAAACGGATGCATGCCCATATTGCCACGCAAAAGCAGGCGCTTTCGCGATTTTTGCGTGAAATGCAGATTACCGCCCAGCTGGATCATCCACATATTGTGCCGGTTTATGAGTGTGAGTTAAATCCAGATGGCTCACTGGCCTATGCCATGAAGCTGGTGCGGGGCCGGACCCTTAAAGACGTTTTGCTCGAAAAACGGGCTTTGCTTGAAAAAGGCCAGCCGATTACCGAAGACTATACGCTGCAGCGTTTGCTTGAGCATTTTTTAAGTGTTTGTGAGGCGATTCATTTTGCCCATAGCAAAGGGGTGATTCATCGCGATTTAAAACCGGTCAATCTCATGATCGGGGAGTTTGGCGAAGTTTATGTCATGGACTGGGGGATTGCCCGTCGGATAGGCGGCTTTGAAGCTTATGAAAACACGGGCCCTGACACCTTATCAGCGGACACAGACGTAGACGAAACCCGCGTGGGCCAGATTTTAGGCACCCCGCGCTATATGTCGCCCCAGCAAGCGGCGGGCAAAAATAAAGAATTAGATGGCCGCAGCGATCAGTTTGCGCTTGGCCTGATTTTATTTGAGGTGCTGACTTTGCGACCGGCTTTTCAGGCCTCTAACGCTGTTGAGCTGATTAAAAAAGTTTTAAAAGTAGAGCTTCAGCCCTTTGTGGCTTTTAAAGGTGAAAAGCAGATTCCCCGTGAGCTTAAAGCGATTGCCCTAAAAGCCCTCAGCAAACGTCCAGAAGATCGCTATGAAAGTACAGCGGCTTTAGCAAAAGATATTCGGCGCTGGCAGCAGGGCCAGGCAGTCAGTGCTTCACCTGATAATGCCTGGCAGCGGGTGACTCGCTGGATGGGGCAACACCGCCAGGCGACTTTAGCCGCCGCGATGGCTGTCTTAGCTGGAGTGATGTTTAGCGTCGGCAGCGCTGTTTATCGCCAGCAGGCTGAACTGGCGCGAGAGCGGGTATACACCGCTTTTGTCAATGAAGTTTTGGGCCAGGCCAGCAGCCAGGCCCAGCGCATAGATAGTCATTTTCTGAAAATGCAGGGCTTATTAGATATGATGGCCGCTTCTGCACTTGAATATCTTGAGCAGGGTGCGCCTAGTCTGGAGCCCATCTACCCCCAATCTCCCTTTAATGCGCCCAATCAAATTAACTCAGCGCTTTATGGCGGCAAAATCAGTTTAGACTGGCCCACATCGGGTTTTTCACCCCATAAGCAACTCAGTGACATGAACGGCAAATTGTCACGTTTATTGCCTTTGCGCCATGTTTTACGGGATGTTTTGCTGCGCAGCCACACCGACCAGCCAGAAAAACTGACCCAGACTCAGATTCAGGAGCTGATTGGCGGTAAAGGTACCCCGATTATGTGGGCCCACGCTTCTTTAGAAGAAGGGGTGATTTATATGTTTCCAGGGATTGGCTTTAATACCCCTGGTTATGACGCCCGGACCCGACCCTGGTACAAAAATACGGTTGGCACCCACGGTGCCCGCTGGGGCAGCCCCTATTTTGACCCCCTGTCTGGCGCCCTGTTACCCTGTACTCGCGCTCTTTATGACCACAATCAGCGCTTTATGGGCGTAGCGGGAATTGATCTGCGCTTTCAATACGTGATCGATCATCTGCTGACGCTTAAGCGCGATGATTTTAAAGCCAGTTATTTACTTAACGACAAAGGCGAAATAATTATTCGTTCCGCAGATGCCCAGAGTGCTCAAACCGACAAGGCTCTGGATCTGACCAAGGGTTTTGAAACCCCCGCTTACCCTGATCAAAAGCTTCAGGCCGCGATTAAAGCCAAACAATCGGGTGGCTGGTTTGAACAAAAAGGTCAACTCTTGCTTTATAGCCGCCTGAATACCTTAGGCTGGTACTTTGTAGCAGAGATAGCAGAAGGGAACTAATGGATGAATGGACGGAGGACTCATGGACTCGGATTTTAGAAAAAATCTAGCTCAAGACTCAAGCCGGACAGCTTACCCT
>CAJYHH010000826.1 GCA_913773825.1 Candidatus Sericytochromatia bacterium
CAGATCGTTGGTGAAACGTTCTGAATCAAAGAGCTGACCGGGCTCAACCGTTACTTCTCGCAGAATGACGTATTCTTTGGTCTCTTTATTGCCACTGACTTGAATCGCTTCGATTTTGCCTTCGTTGATCCGCAGCTCAAGCGTGCCTTCTTTAGACAGCAGACCATCTACGTTATCTACGCGGGCGCGCAGAAAGCGCAGATTGGCAAGCACGTAGCCTTTTTCGCGGTACATCTCAAGAATTTTCTGTTCAACTTCACGGATGTCGTTGAAGTTAGCGGTGCGGCCGACCTGATCATCAAAGAGCTTGTGAATTTCTTCTTTTGTAAAGACTTCCAGATCATTGACGATCTTGATTTCTTTTAAGACGGGATTTTCCTGAACAACCACAACCAGGCGGAATCCGCCTTCAACGGGTTCACGTCGGGCTGTAACATCTAAAAAGTAGCCCAGTCCGTAGATTCTGCGTAGATCGTTACGGACTTGTTCAGCTGTGACTTCGTCGCCAGGTTTAGTAAACATCGAAAGCGAAACCGCATCGCGAAATTCAGTGCCTTCGATCTTGACTTCCATCACTTTAAAACTGGTGACAGGCTCTTCGGTTGGGGTCGCGCTGGGCTCTGTACCGGGTGATGCCGGGCTTGTTGGCGTTGCGGTTGGTGAGCTCTCTGGGTTGGGCTCAGCGTCAGAATTTTCTTCAGTTGTTTCTTCAGCAGGGCTTTCTGAGCTGGGTTCTGGACTGGTTTCAGGAGCAGGAGTGGATTCGCTGGTTGGCTCAGGAGTGGGTTCAGCAGGCTGGGCCCAGGCGGGTGAAAGGCACAACGACAGGGACAGCACAGTCAGGGATACAAGCTTGATGGATTTCATGATACTTCTTTTTTACGGTCGATTCTGACCCAGTATAGCAAATCACATGATCGCCATAAACTAAAAATATATAGAACTTAACCTTAAAAAAGCCCTAGATCAGCTGCTGCTTTCTCACTTGAGTTTTAGATCCCCTGCATTTGCAGCCATAGACATTCAGTCGTGATTTTTAAAAAAATCTGAAACTTTCCGAATTGTCTCCGGTTGCAAAGTTTTGGGCTTTTGGCGAAAAAGTACAAAAAAATGCACTCAGAATGCCTGAGTTGAGGCTCTGGCTCACCAGACTTATCCACAGCTTATCCACAAGAAGCCCATCTACCGCAGTATGTCTGGATCGGCGCTTCAAAAGCGGACTCTGACAGGGCTTTAAGCAAAGGCGCAAGAACGCGATTAAAAAAGACTTGTAGCCTGAATCACAGGAAAACGAGAGTTTTCCACAATTATTTAAGGCGTGAGATCAACTTATTCACGGTAGATTGAGTATCGTGATCGTCTTTCATCTGCTCTCTGATTTTATCGCGAGCGTGCAAAATGGTGGTGTGGTCGCGGCCCCCAAACACCTCACCAATTTTAGGTGTCGACAGATCAGTCAGTTCACAGCACAAATAAATCGCGATCTGGCGGGCTTTATTAATTGTCTTAGAACGGCTCTGGCCCTTGAGATCCTGAATGGTCAGATTAAAATTATCGGCGGTTAATTCCTGAATTAAATCCGCATTGACGTCACGTTCTGGCAATTGACCCAAAACAGACTGGGCCATGGCCACAGTTGGCTGAGTACCTGTCATCGACGTATACGCCATTAGTTTAATCAGCGCACCTTCAAGTTCGCGGACGTTACTTTTATAGACGCGGGCAATAAAGTGCAGAACATCATCAGGCAGGTCGAGCCCGTCCATTTCGGCTTTCTTTTTTAAAATCGCTGTGCGGGTTTCAAAGTCAGGGACTTGAATGTCAGCAATCAGACCCATCTGAAAACGTGAGCGCAGGCGATTTTCCAGCGTAGACAGTTCATTCGGCGGACGGTCAGAAGTCATCACAATCTGTTTGCCAGCTTCATGTAAGTCATTAAAGGTATGAAAGAATTCTTCCTGAGTGGACTCTTTACCGCCAATAAACTGAATATCGTCAATCAGCAGCAAATCCACTGAGCGATAGCGGTTTTTAAAGTCCGGCATCGTTCCG
>CAJYHH010000827.1 GCA_913773825.1 Candidatus Sericytochromatia bacterium
GCCAGAACGGCGAGCGCTTACTCTTAGACAGTTTAAAAAGCACCCTTGAGAAAACAACTCGTCAGGACTTAGCGGGCAATCGACTTTAAGGGAGATGTGTCGGCTTGTTTGGTCAATTGAGGCTGAACCGGCACAGGGGCGCTAAACCAGGCTTTGAGCTGCCAGAGTGAAAGCAAAGGCAGGCCAATCAGCGCAAAGCGCCAGGTTTCGCGCTGCAGCGCGCGTAGATCCTGATCACGATAGCGCTGATCCGTTCGCTCACCGAGCATCAGCACCAGTTGCCAAACGCTTGCCGGCGCCAGTACGGCGGGCAACCAGCCCAATAGGGTGAGGGGGGCCAGCAGAGCTAAGGGCAAAACACAGCTCAAAGCGCATAAATGCAGCATCGGCAGCCATAAGGACCTGAGCATAATCAGGGCGCGGCCAGGCAATAAACGACCTGAACGCTGCAGCAGCTTGGCGCGTACCTGGGACGTCTCGATGGCTTGTTTAAGCTCTTCGCGGCTTTCAGCCGAAGCGCGCCAGCCTAAAGTATCAGGAATAAACACTAATTGCATAAAGTCACCTTCCAGGCGGGCCACCCGATACAAACGGGCAGCCATATCTGCCATTGGGTCTGGACTACTGGGTGCAAAACCACCGGCTTCAACCAGGGAATTACGCCGAAACATCGACAGCTCAGGTGACAGCCTCGAAAAACAGCCGCCTGCTGTATCTAAGACAGCATCTAACAGCTCATTGCGCTGGATCAACAAAGTCTGAATTCGGCCCCAGCGATCAGGGGGCAAAGCGCGAGGTTCGCCCGCTGGGGCGGGCCGAATCCGGCCGCTCACCGCCCAGGTATGGGTATGTTCTAAAAACGGACGAGACGCTTGGATTAAAGCGTTATCTGCAGCTCTAAGCTCAGGCGCTAACATTGCAACCAAAGGCGTCTGGCAAAAATTAAGCCCGGCGTTAAAACAATCAGCCCGGCCACCGCTTTCTTTATCAATTACCCAGAGTTTGGGAATATCTTCACTCTGATAAACCCCTTTGACGGGCTGGGTATGCAGCTCGGCAACCGGAAAGCGCGGCACCGGATGTAAACCCAGTTGATCCTGCAAAATCCGCAGCGTCTGATCGTCTGAGCCATCGTGAATAATTAAGTACTCAACTGACGGGTATTTTAAAGCCGTCATCCGCCTGACAAGCTCCATCACGTCGTCTGCTTGATTGCGAACCGGCAAGAGCACGGTTAAAGGGGGCAAACTGGCTTCATCAAGAATACTCAGATGGCGCAAAGATTTTAAGCGCCAGGCATGACGCTGTAATCGGTCCATGGCTCGCAGACAACGAAAACAATCTGCGCCAACTGCCAGAGTATGAATCCCCAGAACAGCACCCGCGCCTAACAAAATCAGAGTTTCAGCCCGCATAGCTGTAGGATAACATGAAGCAGGGTTATGAGTTTAAAGAATAAACAAAGGGATTGTCTGGCCATTGGGCCTTTTTTTTGGACTGATTTGTCTGTGTCTTAAACCCAAAACTCATCACCCACCACCCACCACCACGCCGCTAGGCGTATAATGCCTTGCATAATCTTTAGAGACTTCTAAACAGGCTTCATGAACCAACAACAGATTCAGTGGAAACAGCTTCAGGCTTTTGAAAAGCGCGGTGATCTGCAAAAACAGGCTGAGCTTCTGACTCAGACCCTGGGTCAGCATTTACCGCCCCAGGCTTTACCTCAGTCTTTGCAAATGGCGTTTGAACGCGCCTTAATGGATCTGGAGCGTCAGCCCCCTGAACTCTACCGTTTAAATCAAGAACGCCAAATTTTGCAGGCCTGTAATAGCCGCACGGGTGAAGTGATCAAAGAATGCAGCTTACCGCGTGAAACAGGCCTGATTGCAGCGGCTGAGCTCAGCTGGTCACCCACCGGACACCAGCAATTATTGGTGCTCGAAACTGAAAACGGCAAACTCAGCGTCCT
>CAJYHH010000828.1 GCA_913773825.1 Candidatus Sericytochromatia bacterium
TACCGCTGGGCTTTATTTGTATTGCGCCAGCTGCAATGGGTAAAATTGCGCAGCGGGCAGGACTCAAAACCAAGCTGACCTTAGGCACTGATCCTGATTCTGCCGCTGGCATTAACGCCATGGGCCAGCAGCATGTTGACTGTGAAGTCACTGAGATCGTGATTGATGAAGTTAATCGGATTGTCACAACCCCGGCCTATATGCTGGCTGGACGGATCAGCGAAGCCGCAGTCGGGATTACCAAGCTGGTTGATCAGATTCACCAGTGGCTCAAATAAATACTCTGGATCTACAGATGTCAGCTAAGCAAATCCTGATCTGGGACGGTCAGCTCAATACAAGTCTGAAGCAGATTTTGTTTTTAATCGCTCGTCATGCGGACGAGGGCCTGATTTTGCTCTCACCGACGCTGCCAGATCTCGAGCTGAGAAAGACCCTTCAGCGCAGCTGGTGTGGGTTTGCCCATAATCAAGGCTATTACCAGCAAGCTGCTAAACTCGAAGTGGTTTTTTTAAGCGCTGTGGATGGACTGCCTCAGCTTGACGAAGGCCGATTACTGGCTTGTCCAGCTGAAGTCAGCCAAGATGACAATCAAGATCTGGATGTTGCTTTTTCAGATTTTGTGAGCCATGCTCTGGAACATTACCAGCAGCAAGGTATCGGGCTTGATGAGCAGATGCTGGAAGCAAGCCTGGGTTTAGATGTGGGTTTAGATCTGGGTTTAAACTGGCTGGACGAAGTGACATTCGCTGAAAGTCTAAAAACCTGTTTTGAAAACTGGTTAAAGCCTCAGCTTCAAGACACAGCAGAAGTCAGGTCACTGTTTTGGGCTTATCTCGATATGAAGCCCTGGAGCAGCGTTGAACTGCCGCAAGTGATGCGTCCCCTGCTGGATCAGGCGATTGAGCAGCATCTAAATCAGCCCTCAGAACTCGGGCCTCAACTGGTGATGAGTTTAATGCGCCGCCGCAGCTTTAAGCTTGAAGCTGAGTGGCCGATCATTGCTGCGAGCTTTGGCGATCAAGATTATCTGGCTTTGTTGCCGCCGATTCAAAACTGGCGCGTGACGGTGATGATTATTCCCTATAATCGTCTTGAAACCTTTAAGCGCAGTCTGGAAAGTATTCTGGCTCAGAGCTATCAGGATTGGGAGTTGGTGATTATTGATCATGGCTCAACGGACGGAACAGCTGAATACTGCCAGCAGGTCGCGGCACAGGATTCTCGTATCAAGCTGGTTCGTAAAGAAAAAAATCAGGGCGTAGAAGCGATTCCTGAATTGTTTCAGGAATTTCTTGAAGGGATGGAGACTGAACTGTGTTTTAGTTGTCCAGATGATGATTGGATTGAACCGGAGCATCTTTATCAGCTGGTAACGGCCTTTCAACAGCGTCCCTGGATGGCCATGGCGTATGCTTGTTATCGTTTGGTGACGCGCCAGGGGCAAGTTGAGCTGCAGTTTGGGCCTTTATATACTCACACCACAGTGGTTAATCCTTATATTGAGCTGCAGCGCTTGCTGTTTGCCGGCATCTGCCCCCAGTCAATGTTGCTCAGACGTAATGCTTTATCTGCTTATGTCGCACATGACCCAACTGTCCCAGCGGGGAGACGATTTGGCTCCCACGATTTTATGGCTGGAATCTGGTTGCAATCAAGCTTTGAAGTCTGTCATGTTCCGCAATGGCTGTCTTCGATTACAGCTGATGCCAATACAGCCAATGCTCAGACTGATCAGAGTTCGATTTGGCTGACCTTGCTGAAATTGATTGCGATGCGGTATCAAGCGCTATATGGGCTGGATGAGTTTCCCGGCGTGATGTTTCAGCGCTATTATCAACATAACCTCAATACGGCTCTAAATAAGCTGGTGTCTGAACTAGATATTTTTACAACAGGTCATCAGGGTAATCAGATTAATGAAGCGCTATTGAGTCAGCGTTTAGAGTTGATTAAAGCCTTTGCCAGAGTTTGGAATCAATATCTGGCTGGAGCCGGTTCTGAAAAAGGCCTTTTTGCTGAACAGAGTGCTTATCAGCCTCTTGTCTGAACAGGCGGCGTCTAGCAAGTAAGCTTGAGCAGCGGCATGAACGTGTAGCAGAGTGGGGTACTTGCTTCTGTTACACGTTTGTAAGCAGGACGGCTATAATGAAATATCTTGCTAAAAAGAGGAACAAGAGGTGCTCGCTTTTTTTACGCTAAGCAGTTGCGATTCGCTCATGTTTTTGTCTTTTTTGCTAGCAGATAGAAACGAGTTCAAATCAGCGTGAAAGCCGTCATTCTGGCTGGTGGCTATGGCACACGGCTAAGCGAAGAAACTCATCTTAAACCGAAGCCGATGCTCGAAATTGGCGGTAAGCCGATTCTTTGGCATATTTTAAAAATCTATTCAGCAGCCGGCATCAACGATTTTATTATCTGTCTGGGCTATAAAGGCTATCTGATTAAAGAGTACTTCGCCAATTATTTTCTGCATATGTCTGACGTGACGTTTGATATGCGCAATAACCAGATGACGGTCCATCAAAACTACGTTGAACCCTGGACGATTACGCTGGTTGATACTGGCCATCAGACGCTGACCGGTGGCCGCCTGAAGCGGGTCAAAAATTATCTGGGTGATGAAGATTTTTGCTTTACCTATGGCGATGGCTTATGCGACATTGACGTTCAGCAAGTGGTCGATTTTCATCGCGCACAAAACGTCAAAGCGACTTTATTAGCGGTCAGGCCCCCTGGCCGTTTTGGCTCACTGCGCCTTAGCCCGGATTCAAAAGTGAATCGCTTTGAAGAAAAACCACTTGGTGACGGTGGCTGGATTAATGGAGGCTTTTTTGTGCTTAATCCTGCTGTGCTGGATCTGATTGAAGGGGATCAGACCAGCTGGGAAAGTGAACCGCTTGAAAAACTTGCACAACAAGGTCAGTTAGCTGCTTATCAGCACGAAGGATTCTGGCGCCCGATGGACACCCTGCGCGATAAAAATCAGCTGGAATCTATGTGGGAATCAGGAAAGGCCCCCTGTAAAAAATGGGACTAAAGCCAGGCTTTTGGTCTGGCCGCACCATTTTATTGACCGGCCACACAGGTTTTAAAGGCGCTTGGTTAAGCCTTTGGCTCCAGCAGTTAGGCGCTAAAGTGATTGGCTTATCGCTGGACCCCCCTACTCAGCCCAATCTGTTTGAGTTGCTGGATCCCCCTGCCAAAGATGTTCGCCTGGATTTGCGAGACCTTCAGCCAGTGTCTGCGTTTATTACTCAGCATCAGCCTTCTCTTGTGATTCATATGGCGGCTCAGGCTTTGGTCAGAGAGAGCTATCAGGACCCGGTTGGTACCT
>CAJYHH010000829.1 GCA_913773825.1 Candidatus Sericytochromatia bacterium
CTTGAGCTAATCCGTGAAGCCCAAGCTTATAGCCAAAGTACTGGACATCGCCTGCAGGGCCGACTCTCTGAGAGTGAACAATTACAAGCGGTGTTAGACCAATTATCAAGTCTGGACGGGCACCTTAGCCATAAACGACTTGAGTTTTCAGCAACACTCAGTGAGCTGCCTTTAGAAACAGGCAGCCCTTTAACCTGGCAAACCCTAGAGCCAACAGGCTCTTACAGCCTTGAACAGGCAGCTGAGATCTTAACAGCAGCGGGCCAGGGTGACCCGGATTGGCACGAAGAGGATGATGCCCTTGAACTGCTTCAGGCTTATCTCAGCGATCCAGAGCTCACAACAGGGCCGGAATGTGTTCAGATTGCAGAGCTGACTAACCAGGTTGTCGGCGTTGTTGTGGCCCAGGTTAATCCCACAAAGGGCTGGTCAAGGATTACCTATATGGGACTGCTGCCAGCTTTTAGAAAACAAAAACTGGGCCAATGGCTCCATCGCCATGGTTTTGCCATGATGCGAGCCCAGGGTGGGCAGAGCTACCACGGCGGCACCGTGCAGGGCAATCGAGCCATGGAAGCTCTGTTTTATAGCCAGGGCTGCCAGCTCGCTCGCGTTTTGCAAGAATGGCACTGGGACTAAAACAGCAGACCTATTTTTAGCCTGAGTGAGCTGAGCTTAATGAGCAGCCTAGTCTTCATAGACCGTGTTGCGGTTAAGCCCTATCACAGCCATGCCGACTAAAAACAGAGCCAGGACGCCAAAGAGCGTGTAAAGCCAGATGCTGTTTGTAGTCACAGTATCTGCGTCATTGGGATCATCAATAATCTTGGTATCGCGTGTAACGGTCTCCCGTCGGGTTGTATCAGTTGCGCCAGTTTGTTCACCGGGCAGGTTGATCTGAATATCTGGCGCGTCAGGAGCGTCTAAATTAATCCGGTTTTGAGCCGCAGCAGGCTCTGCGGGCACTTCATTGTGCATTTCTATCTGGGTCTGAGTATCGGTTCTATCGTTAGTTTGAGCCAAGGCCTGGCCCGTTAATAAACTGGCGCTTAAAACCAAAGGCAGTAAGATGGCTTTAACTTTCATACTGGTTTCCCTCTTTTGCTCATTTGACTCATTAAATTATCCTGTCGACTTGTGCTTGTGGGTTCTGAGTTCAGAACCTCTCTAAGCTTGAGATTAGTCGAAACTAAATAAATAATGGCGCTATTGATCATAAAAGCTTTATACAGAGCGAAGACAGCCGAGTAATCAGGCGATCGCAAATAAAAGCTCAAACCTGCTCTCAGCACTACTTTGACGCGGATCTTTTTCGTGGACCGTAATATCCTGCTCAGCGGGATGTTGAGCCGGTTTATGCTCTTTGCGCAAATAAGCGCTGATCATCCCATCAGAAGAGACTTTAAAGGCCGGGCCATATTTAGAGAGTGCTTGCGTCGCAGCAAGCCTGCCCCCAGAAGGGCTACCTGAGCGCACTTTAACAATCGCTCCAACACATAAAAACTGGCCTTCGTTATCGACGACGGTAGCGCCATCAATACTCAAAAGCTCTTTGCGCAAGCCCCGAGGAATATCCTGAAATTTGCGATTCTGAATAATATGCTGAAGAAAACGAGATTTGGCAGATTGCGCTTCATGGCCAAAAGTATCTTCAGCGCTGATGCCGCGATCTTCAAGCAAACGGCGCAAACTGGTTTTGCGGCAGATACAAATCGTCCCGCCGGTTTTAGCAAACGATAGGTCTAACAGAGTTTCATAAATCCCAGTGCGCAGCTCTTCGCTGACATGTTTTGAGCCTGCCGCAATCAGCTTAATAATCGGCTGATGATTAAAATGCAGCCAGACCCCGCGGCGGCGTGCAAACTTAAGCTCTTTATTGATAAAAATCAGCAGCTCAGAGTGATGGGTCAGAACAATCACAACCTGACGTGGACCAGCTTCGTTCGCCATGCGCGCATATTGAAACGGCGCCAGCACAGTGGCATTAACCCGTTTGCCGTGGGTGGAATGATGACCGATTAATTGGCCACGCGCGTTGGTTTCAAGCAGGGTCATCCGGCCATCAGACAAAACAGCAAAATAATCTTCACCAATCACCTGCGAAATTGATTCACCATCAGCAATTAAAGCTTCTTGCTGGAGATTGACTTTAATCCCAAAAGCCGCTGAGCGCCCTTCATAGGTGCGAATCCCCCAGGCCTGCAGACCATTAATAATCTGCCCAATTGTCGAGTAGTTTTCGGGCGAGATATATTTACACAGGGCAATTTCAAGGGCTGCCTGCCTTAAAGAACTGCGGTACTCAGGTGAGACAATATTGTTGGCATTGTAGATTTCTTGAAGAATACTTTTAACAATGTCTTTGTCTTCATGGGTAAACATATGTGGCCGCGCCAGCATCAGGCGCATCCGGTAATCTTTATGGGGTTTAACCAAAATCCGGTTATGTTCTTCATCCAGGGCGGCAATATCCTGGCTCGGTGAACTAAATACGGTTTTAGACAAATAAGAGCCCGGAAACATCGGCAGAATATAGGTTTTTAAAAACGCAATAAATTCATAGAGATCATCATCAATGACAATGTCTTTATTGCGCGCAGCGATAATTTCAAGCTTTGCGATTTCATTGCCGCTGCGCATCGGATAAAAGATGCCGTTGTCCGTAACAAAATAGTGTTTTTTGCTACTTTTGGCTACTTCAATCACAAAAATTGTGTCTGGATTTTTGCCCTTAGTCAGACTAATCGGGTGGATTTTAAAGCGCGGTTTAACCGGTTTAACTTTACTGCCTAAATCATCCAGAATTTGGCGCAAACATTGTTCACCACAGTTTGCTTTAAACGGAGCCAGTTTATGGCCAGGCTGGCGTTCGTCAACCCCAATAAAAATCAGGCCACCGTTGAGATTAGCCATCGAGAGCAGGCTCCATTCAGCTTTTTGGCAAATCCGCTGATTGAGATCTGGATCCTGAGGGTCAAAAGGCCGTAAATATTCAACCGAAGGGCTTTCGGGATTTTGAAGAATAAACTCGAGGACTTTTTCTTTAGTCCAGTGCTTCATAATTGACCTGATCTCTCTGGGCGACACATTAACTGACCCACTCTGAGTCTGCCTAGCTTAACACAGACAGACCAAACAATCAGCCGGCCCTGACGGCTTGATCTGCTCGACTTGAAGTCGTTTAGAATCTTTATCAGAACCGGCTAATCCATAAAATAGTTAGAGCTTATTTAGTTGTCTGGCTCTTGAGCAGCAGACTGGCTTCCGGATTTAAAACTCGAAAGGTAAAGGCTTCCATTAAGAACAACGTAACCTGACGCGCATCATGTTGTTCATAGCCAATTGTAAAGTCCTGAGCCAGACTGAGCTCGTAATTGCCAGAGCCTGTATTGACCAGCACAGCGTCTGTCAGGGATTCACTGGTATAGATTTTGCCGCCAATCAGCTTCAGCAGTTCTTGCTGGAGTGAATGACTGCCAATGTAATGGCTGCTGATGTACTTTCTCAGCTCAGGGCCAATTAACAGATGGAATTTATCTGACTGACCGCCTGAGACCGTTTCACTGCGTAAACGGCCGACACCCGTCGCAACACTTTCAATAAAGGCTTTAGGCTCATCGCCAAGCACAACAGGACTTAAAGGGCTCGCTTGAAGCATGCCCTGAATCTGGGACGCTTCAAAACCTTTCATCAGCACACTGTCTTCAAGCGCAGCCAGATCTTTAGCGGTCTGAACCAGTGGGTCCAGATTAATATCTTCGGCCCCACGGGCTAATGCATCAAACTCAGATAGATCTAATGAAAAAGATTTACGCACTTCCATTACGGGTACGACTTCGCGCACACCCACCTGGACACCATCCGCCCCTTCAACCTGACAGGCTTTAAGGCGACCAGTGCCAACCGCATGAAACTGAAGGCCATAAGGGCCTTTAACGTCAACCACTCGACGGCCAGCCAGTTGCTGAGCCAAGGTTTCGCGGGCCTGATTACGGATTAAAGACCAGGCCTCTTCACTAAGCGGAGCAAGATGTTGTCTAAATTCAGTCATGTTATTTTTCCTCCTTGAGGGCACCAATTCCAAGATCTTTACCGGCAGGGTTCTGACTGGCTGGGGCACTTGAAGATGCTGAGCTCTCTCCATGACTGTGGCCTTTTAAAGCCGCCTGACCTTCTTCGCTATCTTCAATATCCACCACGCTGATGGCCGGATCTTTAAATAGATAAGTACGCAGCATACCGTCCCAGCCCGGCATCTTACGGCGCAGCCATTCCAGAGTCATCACCGCGTGTTCCATTTCTTCATCGCGATTGTGAGCCAGAATTTTTTTGAGTTCTTCGTCAGTGGTGCTGACCACGCGCTGCTGGTACCAGTCAACCGCTTCAAGTTCTTCCATCAGGCTTTTAATTGCGCGATGATAATCCCGCGTAGCCGGGTCAAGGGTTTCGTAGGGTTCGTGATATTCGCTCATGCAGGGCTCCCATGTGTGTTGTGATTGTTTTTTCGATACTGCTACTATTTAACGCTTTAACGCTTAAATCTGAAGCATTTATAGGCTCCGCGAAAAATTATAACGCGGACCCTGCGCAAAAATCGCCACTATGTTCATCTGGATTCATCTGGCAAAAGCGACAAAACAGGCAAACAGATGGCTACAATGCGCTTGGTGTCAGGGCTTCAGCATTCTCGTAAAAATTCTTATATGTTAAACTATGCATCAGTTCTTATTGAAAAAAGGGAAGACACGCCATGCTCGCTGCCTCTCGAGAAAAGTTGATCTGGAGCATTGAATATCCCTCACATCAACTCCGCACTTCTGAGGCCTTTCGAGACTGGATAGGTCGTGATTTAGAGCACTTTGATGAATTACTCGATCGGCTTGAAGCTTTGTCTGCTGACCGTTTACGCATCTGGCTAGAAGAAAACGAAGAAGACCCTGAGTCTGGGGAAGTCCCGCTGGCCTTTCGGGATTTACATCCTTCGCTGTATATCTGCCAGCTTGAACCTGTGTTTTATCAAGGCCAGATGGTCAGTGTTCAGGGCCAGATGACGCCCGTTTTAACCATGCTGCAAGAAACGCCGCTGGCAGAAACCCATCGAATTCAAACCCTTTATCATCAGGGCCAAATGGGGATTGTGATTACCGATCCGCTTGATCGCATCAAAGACTGTAATCCGGTTTTTTGTCAGATGTTAGGTTTAGAACAAAATCATCTGCTAGGTGATAAAATCATCGAGCATATTCATCCTGCAGATCGAGACCGCCAGCTGACCCTTTATGACCAGATGCGCTATGGGGATGCTGAAACAGTACATGTTGAAAAACGTTATCTTCGCGCTGACGGGACTTACTTCTGGGCAGAAGTTGCCATTACCCTGATCCGCAATGCTTCAGGTGAAATTAGTCATTTTCTGCGTTTAATTGTTGATTTAAGTGAACGAAAACAGCTCAATCAAGAACGCCAAATACAGCTGCAGCTGCTTGATGAAATATATGCACGCGCCCCGCAGATGATGGGGCTGGTAGAGCTTGAAGGTGAAGACTTTCGCTTATTGCTGGTCAATCCAGCGACTGAAGCCTTTGCTTACCCA
>CAJYHH010000830.1 GCA_913773825.1 Candidatus Sericytochromatia bacterium
CTCTTTCCCTACACGACGCTCTTCCGATCTGACGGTCGTAACGGGTGTGGCGGGTTCTGGTAAGAGCTCGCTGATTCATCAGGTCTTTTTAAAGCAGCATCCTGACGCGATTGTGATTGATCAGTCAGCAGTAGGAGCTAATCGTCGCTCGAATCCGGCCACTTATACGGGTGTAATGGACGAAATCCGTAAACTCTTTGCCAAGACCAATCAAGTTGATGCTGGACTATTTAGCTTTAATTCTAAAGGAGCTTGTGAAAACTGCCAGGGAGCAGGTGTGATTTATACAGATCTGGCTTATTTAGACGGCGTCAAAACACCCTGTGAACTCTGTGGTGGCAAACGCTTTAAAGCAGATGTGCTGGCTTATGACTATAACGGCAAATCGATTAGTGATGTGTTAGCCCTGAGTGTTAAAGAAGCATTGGCCTTTTTTAGTCAGAAAAACATTATCAAACGGATTCAGGCTATGAGTGATGTGGGCTTAGATTATCTGACGCTGGGCCAGCCTTTAAGCTCGCTCTCAGGTGGGGAATGCCAGCGGATTAAGCTGGCCAGTGAACTGCATAAAGCAGGCAGTATCTATGTGCTGGACGAGCCCACAACCGGCCTGCATTTATCTGATATCACTCATCTGATTGAGATTATTAATCGACTGGTCGACAGCGGCAATACGGTGATTGCGATTGAGCATCATCTGGATATCATCCGCAACGCTGACTGGATTATCGATATGGGCCCTGAAGGCGGAAGTCTGGGCGGTGAGGTGATGTTTACCGGTACACCCAAAGAGCTTAAAGCCTGCAAAAAATCTCTGACTGCTCGTTATATCTAACGTGTGATAGCTAAAAAGCTCACAAACTGCCCGCAAGTAATGTTAAGAGCGCTTGCGGGCAATCAAAATCAGGTCAGTTGTGGCCATACTGGCTGTTTCAGGGCTGGCGAGATGGTCTTTTATCAGCAACTCAAAGCATTGACTACTCAGGGCTTTGAGTAAATCTGCTTCGCGATGATAAGTCAGGTGAATCGGGATGCCTGATGTGTTGCTCTGAAAACCTGAGTCTTCAGGTTTACCAAGCATGGTGCTCAAATAGAGAAGCCCTTGAGGGTTTAGGACTTTTGAGCATGACTCAATAAAGGTCTTCATGTCTGCGCTTTGCAAGTAAGGTAATCCAAAGGCGCAAAAAATTCCGTCAAAGCTTTCTTCTAAACCCTCTAGCTGACGACAGTCATAAACCAAAAAATTAGCTTCAGGCACGTTTTTGCGCGCCAGTTCGATCATGCGTGGCGCTAAGTCGATCCCGAGTAGGTCTATATCAGGACAGTGATCTAATAAAAAACGTGAGCTGTTACCTGGGCCACAAGCAACATCCAGCACACGTGGCTGTGGTAATCTGAGCTGATCGCAAAAAAATCGATAGCTGGCTTCATAATGGCTCAGGTCCATAAAGGCGTCTTGATATCGATCTGCCAGTTTATCAAAGGCTTTAGCTGATTGTTGGCAAGGGTCGTTTGGCATGGGCATTCTCAAAGTTTAACCGATTGTTTTAATTGACAGATTAGTCCAAAAATATTAATCTGTATTTATGGCAAGAAAAAAAGCATTTGATCGGGAACAGGCGCTGCTCAAAGCAATGAATTTGTTTTGGGAACAAGGTTATGAAACGACCTCTACTGAGGATCTCCTTCAAGCGATGGAGATTGGCCGCCAAAGCATGTATGACACATTTGGTGATAAACAGTCGCTCTATCTTGAGGCCTATCAGCGTTATCAGGCGGAATTTGGTCTGGAATCTAGCGACACCATGCGGCTGCCTGATTCACCCATCAATTGGATAAAAAATAGTTTTCTAGCTATTGCCCAAAAAAGCCCTGAAGAGCGAGCGAAAGGATGTATGGGTGTTAATGCTGTGGTTGAGCGGATTCAGTTTGACCCAGAAGTAGCAGCTTTGGTTCAGGCTGGTCAGATTCGCTGTGTGGCAATGTTGACAAGGCTAGTTAAAGCCGGGCAACGCAAAGGCGAAATGGACGCTACGCTTAATCCCCAGCAAGTTGGTCAATACTTGCTTTCCATCTTACAAGGCCTGCAGATTAGCGCTAAAGCGGGTACACCGCCTGAGGTGTTGGCTCATACTGTTGAACTGTCTTTACGTAGTCTGGAGCCTCGCTAAACTCAATTTTGAACCCATTTTTTTAACAGATTAAGCACAGTTTGTTCTGTAAGAGCAGGCTGCTTTTTTAACTTTTATTTTGGACTGATTAGTCAATTAATATTAGAGGAGTACAACATGTCAAATCGTTTAAACGGTAAAAAGGCTTTAGTTACGGGATCGACCAATGGGATTGGTAAAGCGATTGCAATTGCGATGGCTGCTGAAGGCGCAACGGTGATTATCAGTGGCCGCAGCCAGGAACGGGGTCAGCATCTGGTTGACCAGATTCGGGCTAGGGGTGGCAAAGCTGAGTTTGTTGCTGCGGATTTAAATCAGGGCTCAAAGGCTG
>CAJYHH010000831.1 GCA_913773825.1 Candidatus Sericytochromatia bacterium
TTGAGTGAGTAACCGGTTTTAAACGGCAAACCCTGCTGCCACAATCAACTCAGTTCAGCCAAAAATCAGCGCGACAATTAACTGCTGCGCTGCTGCTTTTTTAGCAGTTCAACGGCGTGTTCAAGTGAACCTGCTGGCACAATTTCACCATCATTGACAAAAAAGATCTGGTCAGCTGCTGCGATGGTGTTGAGGCGATGGGCAATAATTACCCTTGTGGTTTCAGCAGGCAGCCTGTCTAAAACCTGCTCTAACAGCTGTTCGGTAACAGTATCTATATTCGCTGTGGCTTCATCCAGAATCAACAGCTCAGGCTCTCGCAACAAAGCACGTATAAACGCGACAAGCTGTTTTTGGCCAAGGCTTAGACCTTCATTGCCTAAAGGCGTCGCCAAACCCTGATCAAAGCGCTGTAAAAGCGGCCCTAAACCCTGTGCTTCGAGTTTGGTTTGCAGTTCAGGCAAGTCCAGAGCCTGTAAATCAGGCCTTGAAACAACCAGATTTTCAGCTAAGGTCGTGTTAAACAAAAAAGGCTCCTGCAGAATAAAGCCAATTCTGCGGCTGCGCTCTGCAGCAGGCCAGTCACGCAAATCCTGACCATAAAACAAGACTTTACCGCTGCCAGGATCATAAAGCCGGGCCATTAAAGAAGCTGTGGTTGACTTACCCCCACCTGTCGGGCCAACAAAGGCATAAGTTTTGCCGCGTTCCAGCTTAAAACTCGCTTCTCGCAACACTTTGGGGCCATCCGGGTAACTAAAACAGACAGCATCAAAGCGCATAAGCGGCTCATGTTCGGGTAAAACAGCAGGAATGTGTGTCTGTTGGGCAGGTTCAGGCAAATCAGATTCCAAACCCAGGATAGCAGCAATTCTTTCCCAGGCAGCCAAAGCCTGCTGAAACGAAGCCCACATCACCGCCATCTGGCGTAAAGGGTCATAAAAGCGCGTGACATAAGTCAGATAGGCAATCAGCAAACCGAGGCTCAACTCTGAACGCCCAACTAAAATCAGCCCAAATACCACCGCTCCAAGCTGAGCCAGATGAAAAATCAGCTGATAAGCCGGTGCAAAGATATTATTGGCCATCCCAGCCCGTAAAGCAGCTGTATAGTTAGCTTGATTTGCGCTCATAAAGCGTTCGCGAAAATAATCCCGGCGATTAAACGCCACAATCACTTTAAACTGCTCAAGATTATCCTGAATATCGCCGCTAAGAGCCCCAGACAACCTAAGTTGGTCAGCGTTTCGAGCACGCACCCAGGGCGAGAGCAAACGCGTCATCACCCATAATAATATTGCTGGCGCCAGGCTCACGAGACCCAAGCGCCAATCCAGCACCAGCATTAAGATACCAGCCCCGAACATGATAAACAAATTGCCAACAAAGCGAACTAAAGTCTCTGCTAAAAACTGGTGAAGCTTGTCGGTATCGCTGTTAATGCGGGCAATTAAGTCACCGGCTTTATTCTGAATAAAAAAGGCTAAGGGCAAAGCCTGGAGCTTATCAAAAATCACTTCACGCAGCCGGTACAACACGCGCTGGCCAACGCCACCCATCAGGGTCATCTGTTTATAAGCAGCGTATAGAGCCAGCAGATAGATCACCAGCAGCACCGCACCAGACATCAAGACGCCTGAATATTGGCTGGTCTGCACATAACGTTCAACTGCCAGCCCCATTAAATAGGGAGCAAGTAAATTAAGCCCGGCATTTGATAAAACCGTTAACAAGGTCAGCAGCATCGGACGACGCTCCTGGGCTAATAGCGGCCAGAGCTGGTTGAAGGCCTGACGCCAGGCTTGAGAATTATTTTTTGTTTGTTTAGCTGTTTGATTCAGAGCGTAAGTCATAGACCTGGGTACTTTGCTGAGATTGATAAATCTGCATATAATCAGCGGATGTGGCCATCAGTTCGGTGTGACTGCCGCTAGCCAGTAGTTCACCTTCCATTAAGAGTAAAATCCGGTCATAGCTCTGAACCGAGGCGATTTTCTGGGTCACAGATAATAAGGTTAAATCAGGGTAATTCTGAGCCAGATTATTCAGAATTTTGACTTCAGTAACCGCATCCACACGGGCTGTAAAGTCATCTAAGAGCAGCACACGTGGATTTAAAGCTAAAGCCCGAGCCAGCATCAGACGCTGTTTTTGCCCACCTGATAAACTCAAACCACGCTCAGAGACCTGAGTCTCAAGCCCAGCCGGTAAACTGGCAACAAAGGCCGTTAACTCTGCGGTTGCCAAAGCTTTTTGTAAATCTGCTTCACTGACTTCTTGATTAAAGGCGATATTTTCACGCAGGCTTAGACTAAACAAAGCGCTGTCCTGAAAAACCATCCCCAGTTGGCTATGTAAGCTCTGTTTATCGTAGTCGTCTAAACCAAACCCATCAATGGCGATCAAGCCTGTATCAGGCGGCAACAGTCCCGCAATTAAATAAAGCAAAGTGGTTTTACCGGCTGCAGTTGGCCCCAATAGAGCGGTGCGACTGCCAGCGGGCAGACTAAAACTGACTTGTTTAAGCACAGGCTTATTACCCAGATGAACAGAAACGGCCTGGAGCTCAATCTCACCGCGCAGCTTAGACTTAACAGGTCCTTCTGGCGTCCGAACAGCCGCTAATAAGCCTGCAATTCGTTTGTGGGAAGCAGAAGCTCGAGCAATTAAATTACTCATAAAGCCAATCATAATGATCGGAAAAACCAGCATCGCCAGATAGCTGTTAAAAGCCGTAAACTGTCCCAGCGTCAGGCTGCCAGCGATCACATAATGGCCACCCAACAAAAGAATAATCAGACTTCCAAGCTGGGCAATAAAGCTGACATAGGGGATCAAGCCACTAAACTGGCGTAAAATCGCCAGTCCGTTGTCACGGGCCCGGGCATTGACTGACGCAAACTGTTGACGTTCACGGGCCTGGGCATTCAGCACCCGAATCAGCGCTGCACCAAAAATACTGCCGCTAATGACACGATTTAAGCCATCAATCGCCTCTTGAGACTTTTGAAACAACGGGCGTACATTGCGCATAACTGTAAAAAACACCCAGGCAATCAGGGGCAGGGTCGCCAAAACAGCAAGTCCCAAACGCCAGTGAATATTCAATAAAAGCGCACTGGCCCCAACAATGAGCAGCACAGATGAGACCAGCGAAGGGATCGCCTGGGAAACAAAATACTTAATCGCATCAATATCAGAAGTCAGATGAGTCAGTAATTTAGCTGGCCCTAAGGTCTGGATTTCAAGATAACTGCGCTCTGAAATTTTAGCTGACAGCTCTTGTCTGAGATCGCGCGCGACACGTTCTGAGGCAAGCGTCTGCATTAAGCCTTGTAGATAACTCAAGACTAAAATTACAAGCGTACAGAACAAGTAGGGGACTAAAAAATCAGGCAGGACTAAATGCCCCTGGGTAAAGCGATCAATCCCGGACTCAATCAGCTTAGGCAACACCAGACCCAGAGCATTACTAAGTGCCGCCAGCACAACCAAGCAGCTAATTAATCCTCGATAAGGCTTAAGCAGTTTACTTAAGCCTGATGATTTTGCTGGCTTAACAGCGGATTTTGCAGCGACTGGGGAAGGTGTTGATTGAGAGGCTTCAGACATCTGAGAACCGCTGCTTAACACGTACGCTTACTAAAACCTGACTCAGAAACAAAAAGAACTTGATATAGATAGCTTTCACAGGGCTCATTTTAGTATGAGCAAGACGCCGGGGGCTATGGGCTTTAAAATAAAAAACTCACTTAAACTCAGCTTTAGCTGCCTGTTAAAGGCTCCAGACTAAAAATATGCTGTAATTCAGGGCTTTATTTTAAGCTAGACAAGAATTTTACAGCAGATCCAGTTTCGTTTCATTCAGAAACATCTGCTTGCACAAGCAAACTCGTACTAACCCCTATCTTTCCTGATCAGCGAGCAACTATGATAACAGCATCAGTGTTCATCCCTTGTTTCAGGATTGGCGTATATTATGAAAAATGTAAAACTCATTAAGTATCAAGGCATTTGGATTGCCCATGTTCACTTAAAAGACGGAAAAACGGGCTATATGTCTTTAAACATGCCTTTTAGCGATATTGAAGCTGAAAAATTCAACCGAATTGAGACAGCTGAGCGCATTCGCGATATTCTCAGCCTGGTCAAATCGCCTTTGGCAGTTGAAGATGATTTGCTTGAGCATGTTTTAAATTAAGCCCGATATTTAGGCGATTAGACCTTTTCAAGGACTAGTTTCCCAAGCAAACCAGCGGGCCTAAACACCAGCACCAGCGCAATTGCTAAGCCTGCGCCAAGCCCAGAGCTGATAAAAAAGCTTTGTACCAAAGCCAACACGGGTTAAGTCCCCTTTGGGATCAAAACTGATGGCCCCTGTCACACCAGAACAATCCATCGTCGCAACCAGCTCAGTCACTTTCTCGTGTTCTGGGGCTCCGGCCTTTTCAATCCCAGCAATCAAAACGTTTGCAGCGTCGTAGGCATAAGTCGAATACGGACCCAGTTCACCAAATTTAGCAGTGTAATTTTTGCAGAACTCGTCAGACTGACTGCCGGTTGAAAAAGTCACACAATTGCCTGTGGCGGATTCCTGCCTGGTCAGCTTGATTTAGCCTTTGTCAAAGAGCGCATCACCATAATTTTAGCTGTTATACCGCTACCGCTTTGGGGGGATTGACGCAAAAACAGCAAACTGTCCTGATATTCGCAGCCCTAAACAATCAGGTCGGGTTTAAGATTTTTAATTTTGGTTAGAATCGCGCGGAAGTCTTGATCATCTTGGTTGATGCCGTCAAAAACCAGTGTTTTGCTACCCTGAGCCTCAAGACTTTTTACAGCTTGCCAATCAGGGTTATGTACTTGAAGACTCACGCGTCCGTCAGGCTTACCTGGACAGCTAAGTTACTTTTGTCAGTCTGATATCACTTAAAAGTTTTCACAAACGCCTAAGTGTGGGAGAATTTTTATGGCAGAAATTGAGAACTGTCTTTTTTGCATACTCAGCGCAATATAAAAAGACAGTGTCTGATTTAAATATTTATATTCACATATCTTAATCTCAATAAACTTGGATCAGAAATTAGCGATATTATTCTGTCACAAGGAAATGAAGCTATCACTGATAGTTGTAAAGGCAAAATTTCAGGCAGTAATAAACTCTGTCATATTTGTCTGATTTAACAGGCTCAAAACTGCATCTTGACTTTATTACAGCCCATAGTGTAGCTTGTTAATTCAACCCCTCAAAACAAAGCTTACAACCATCAACTTGTAATGTCTTCCATGCAATTGATAAACTATAAAAGTAGACACCAGTTTTTTGACATCCTATTCTTTCTTAAGATGGCTCTAGAATTGAGCCAATACAAATGAACACCCTCTATACCAGTTCGAGTCATCCCGAACCACTGCCATTAACAGTCAGAGAAAGCTCTGAGAGTCTTTCGCATGACTTAAACGACATGTCAGAAGAGCTCGGTACCATTACGCGCCAATTTACCCAGTTACATACGGAAGGGCGTCCCCATCCGCTTGAAGCAGGACGCATGTTGCTTCAGGCCAAACAACTGCTTGGACACGGTAACTTTCTGACCTGGCTGGCACAACATTTTCGGCTCTCCGCCAAATCAGCCAACCGTCTAATGTCCGTGGCCTTGTTGTTTCAGCGCTTAAGTCCTGAACCAGACGCAGAAGCCCTATTTATGCAGCTTGATAACAGTGCACTGTATGAACTGGCCGCAAAATCAACGCCAGAAGAAATTCAGTATTACGTCTTGAGTTTATTGAGAGCAGGAGAAGCTGTCACCTATAGTGATATTCGCCTGCTCAAAGGCCAGCCTCAAATCCGCCATTTACGCGATAGAGCGGTTGTGATGCGCTTTATGGGTCTGCTTGAAGCCTTTAAAATCTGGTTTGAAAAACATCACAGCGAATTAAAAACATCCTTCGCTGAACTTGATGAACAAGCTCGTCATGAATTAATTCACTACGCTGATAATTTAAGAACCGCCACCAAGCTACTCGATACCTTGCTGACTCAAAAAGCTCAGGATGACCTCAACCTTGACCCTTAAATCTGAGTTCAGGAGTTAAGGTCAATTAAAAGGGCCTCCAGAATAGTTAAACCTTTCGTTTTAACCTTTCAGCTATCAGGCACTTAGCTGGCCGGACCGGTTACACCACTCCCTTTGTTGCTGTTGACGAGCGACATAAGCCCAAACCGAAGGCCCCATTATGAGTCCAATTGCCCCGCTGGCTCCTTTAATTTGTTATGGCTTTATGAAATCACTCTCTGAGAGATGGCTTCTGATTTGATTCTGCTCCTGCTCGGATCCGTTGCCTATGTCTGTGCCGATGTATTACAAAAAAGACATTGCTAACAAACGTGTTCACAGATCGCGCCAAATGGGATTAAGCTTACTTTTTAAGCACTCATTCAAAGCTGCTCAAAATGATAAAAGAAAAGATTTAACAGGCTCATTTTAAGGTTACGGCTAACAAACAAACCTATCAAATTGCCAAAACCCTTACAAACAAAGGTTTGCGACTATTACAGACAAAAAACGACTTCGTCTGATCTGCTACCATTATCAGGATTTACCTGATAATCTGATTCAACACACGGTGTTCGAGGTGCGAGAGACAGATGGAAGACATCTATGATGAGTTAAATGAACTGATCAACTGGGAAGAAGCAGAATGGACTCGCGAAAGTCTAGGCATGAATGTTGCGGATTTTGCACGGATGTTAGGTGTCAATGTTTCTGCCGTTTACCGCGGTCAAAAACATCCACAGTCTTTTTTAAAGCCCCAAGCGGCGTTATTGCTTAAATTGGGCGTTAATCGACTTCAGGCCAAAAGCTAAAATTCCATCCATTTTAACTAAACCCGTTATTTAGACAGCCTTTTAAACAGAGCATGTAACCGCATATGAGGTCAAACAAATCCGTCAGCATTCCGGATTTTAGTCATTATCAGTTTTGTAAGTGATCCCAGTTAAGCGACAAACTTCTGAGCTTTAAGTTAAACATCAATCTCATTCTGTCTTTCAAGCGGTGTTACACTGATGCCAACTTTGCTTGGGAGCAGATCATCATGACAAATCGCAAAACCTTACGTCATCCCTTACTGAGTTTACTGAGTTTGTGCAGCATCACTACGTTGATTTTGTTTAGCAGCAGCTGTGCCTGGGTCCGCGCTCAGTCCCCTGATGCTTATAACTCAGCCTTAGCTGACCCGGTTCGCCCGGTAGCTGATGTCCAGCGCGATGCCCTGCGCAAACCAGCTGAACTGCTAGCTTTTGCAGGTCTTAAACCCGGCGATAAAGTCGCCGACCTGATGCCAGGTGGAGGGTATTTTACCCGTCTGTTTAGCGCAGCAACTGGCCCCAAAGGCCATGTCTATCCTGTTACGCCTTCTGATCTGACGGGTTTACCACCTAAATTAGCCGAAATTTTAAGCCAGAACGTAGGTGCCATGCGCAATCTGGCGACTGCTTATCAAAATATAACGCCACTGGCGCAGCCTTTAGGCGAGCTGAAGCTACCAGAACCCGTTGATCTGGTCTGGACCTCTCAGAACTATCATGATTTTTATGGTTACTGGGGCCCCGCTGCTGCTGCTGCTGCTAATGCAGCTATTTTTAAAGCGCTTAAACCAGGTGGCATTTATTTAATTATTGACCACCAAGGCTTAACCGGTAGCGGAATTGAAGCCACAACCAGCCTGCATCGTATTGATCCAGAACTGGTTAAAGCGCAAGTGTTAACGGCAGGCTTTGTCTTAGAAAGCCATAGCGATCTGCTGCATAATCCAGACGACAAACACAACCTATCAGTCTTTGATCCCGCTCTGCGGGGGCACACCGACCAGTTTGTGCTTAAATTTCGTAAGCCATAAGGGATCGAGATGGGGTCTAAACAGGTTCCAGAAAGTCTAAGGGCAGCGTTTTTTGACGCACAATCTGAACGCTGCCCTGGCGATCAGCCCAATAGATCAGTGACTCTGGAATCTTTAAAACAAACTCATCAAGCGCTTGCCGAATCCCATCCCAGTTATGGTTATAGTCATGAACAATGATCAGGCCACCTGGCGCCAGTCGAGGATAAAAATACTCAAGCGCAGCAAGAGTTGGCCGATAAAGATCAGCATCAAGATGAACCAAGGCATAAAGCTGCTCAGGCAAGTCGGACAAGGTTTCAGGAAAATAGCCCGGATAATAATGCAGACGCTCTGAAGGACCCAGTCGCTTTTGGACAGTTTCTAAATCCGTATCCGAAAAATAGCCAGGCTGGTAATATTTGCCAAAAGCTTTTTCCTCTGCCAGATCTTTGGCTTTAAAGCCTTCAAACGTATCAAATAAATGCAGTTCACGCTCTGGATCCAGCAGATGAAGCCATTCGGCAGTTTCGCCCTTATAAACGCCCAGTTCAGCAAAGGCTCCAGCAACCTGTTCTTGCTTGAGTCGCTCAATTTGCAACCAAAATTGATAAAATCTGACTTTGTCATCTGTTGCCTGCTCAAGTCGGATTAAGCCTGAGTTTAGCTCACCGCGACTGCGAGCCTCGTTCCAGGCGAAAGGTTTATCGCTATGGTAATGCCATTGACTGGCGCGCCGCTTAAACAGTAACAGCGCAATCTGCAAAGCGACAAAAATCATCAGGATCGTCTGAGCATCAAGCAAGAGAATTTACCTCTTTCTCATTTTGCCACAATCCTGAATTTAAAAAACCCATTCCCCTTAAAAGGCAAAATGAGAGCAAATGAGCATAATCTGCTGCCGGAACTTAATTTTTGTTCAGCTTAGCCTGACACTTGAAAAAATTTTAACTGTTTTAAACTTGCTTTTAGATTAATAACCTTTCAGTTTGATAATGAAAATCAAACTGATCGCTATGAAGGTGATTAAACCAAATAGAGATCGTACTGAAAGCTTTATCAAATAAGCTTATTAAACAGATCAAAGCGTCAAAATTTTCTGTAAATATTCCATATGGAAACAATTTTAACAAATTCAGATAAATAAACCTTAAGCCAATTATCAGTTCTTAAACGAACATCCTTCAGTAGAACTTAAGCTTCGGGTGTTATAAAACTAAAAGTTAAAATTGGTTCACCTGAAGCTGAACTTCTACGCCAAAATTTGGCAGAAAGTATCCTGCATGAAACTTGTCTGGTCTGGCTTTTTTTTAGTGAAAATCTGCAGATGCTAAAAACTGATCTTCTGTTTAAAGCGGCTTTTGAACATTCAGCAATCTGTAAACTCGTCTATTGGCCTGACGGTAGATTAGTATACGCCAGTCAGGCTTTCTGCCGTTTATTGGGTTATCAGGCATCAGAACTCATGGGTCTAAAGCTTTCTGCGCTCAATCACCCTGCGGATCAATGCTCAGAACAGCAGCAGCTTGAACAGTTGCTTGCTGGTCAGCAGATTGCAAGCCCTATTGAAAAGCGTTTTTTGAATAAGCAGGGTGAGTCTATTTGGGTTCAGCAACATTTAACAGCCTTTTGGCAAAAGAGAGAATCAAGCAAAACCTCAGAGCTCCAGTGTTTGCTTGCAGAAATCCAAGATATTCAGTCGCGCAAATATACTGAAGCCGTGCAGGACACGGAACGTAAACGTCTTCAGATGCTGGAGATGATGGCCAATCTTGGCAGTTGGCAGCTGCATTTAAGTTCAGGCCAATATTGGCTGTCGGATGAATGCTGTCGCATATTTGGCTTTGAGCAGACTTCACGGCCTGAATCTATGCGACAGGCGCTTAAACAGTTTAATTTTGTTCATCCACAGGATCGGGGCACCCTGCAGCAATTGCTACAGATGGCGCTTCAAGGCTCAAAGCTGCCTTTTAATCCAGAAGGCAATTTACAGCTGGACTTTCGCATTGTCAGGCCCGATGGGGTAACTCGTTATCTGACAGCTAAAGGACGCCCTGCGTACAGCCCAGATGGCAAGCTGGAATGGTTGACAGGCTTTGTTATGGACATTACCGCCTTTAGACTCCAGGAACAAATGCTTGCAGAGGCCAATCGACTGCTCGCTCAGCAAACCGCTCAACTTCGCATGCTGGCATCCCGCCTGTCTGGCGCTATACAGGGGCCACTTGAGCAAACGGGTAAGCTTCTCAATTTAGCGGATTCCCGTTCAGCGCTTGGCTCAGAAAGCAAAGCAGAATAAAACGACTTAAGAATCTGTCAGCGCCTGCTCAAGCCTTTTAGTCGTCTCTTTTAACTGACTTAAATGACTAATCAGGGCTTTTCGACTTTCGCCATCCATTCTCGAGAGCGCAGGCTCAAGCTGTTCATGGTAAACCCCACACCAACCGTGAAAAGCTTCTATTTGACCAATCAGACGCTGAGTCAGGGCTTCAGCTGATGAGGCGGTTCTTAATCCTTTGCCTTTAAGGCGGCGAATATCGCGATAACGCAGATGCTCACCGGCCCGCAGGCGTTTAATCACTTCGCGTTCAATTTTAGCCGTTGTTGACTTAGCAGCTAGTTCATAAAGCGCGCTGGATTCTAACTGTAGTAGCAGAGCCTTGGTCTCTGAATCGGGATTTAAGCGTTTAAACATTTGCGCAACTGACATCAAACGATTGGCTGATTTTGCCGAAATCGGAAAATGTTCAGCCAGCCAGTTGAGAAAATTTCCATGGCCAAGCCGCTCTTTGGCCTGGAGTAAAAGCAAACCTGCTTCAAGCGGATCCGCAAAAGTTTCAAGTCGCAAAGATTTAAAGGCCAGATCAGGTGGCGATACAGCAGGCTTACGCGTCTCAGACTTACGTGAAGCAGGAACCTTACGTGTTTTCATGAGTGGATATTTAACAATACTCTGACACTAGACTTGATCACATTTTTAAAACATCTTGGGTCATCAAACGTACATCGTTTATTTTACAGCAGTCACACAAAAAGGGACACAAATGAGACACAAAAGTTGTATAAAAATTTATCAGACGGATTGATTCAGTGCTTGTTTGTTCGCTCACTCGACGGTAATCAGCAATCTTAAGATTAAACATCTTTTAAGTTAAGCCGCATACTCTTTGACCAGATCAGTAAGCCAGTCCATAAATAGCCTCACCCGTCGGGCCCGCAAACGTCGCGGCGGATACACAAGCTTTAAAGCTAAGGGTTCTGCTTTAAACGCTGGTAAAACCTCAATCAAAGCACCTGATTGTAATAAGTGTCTAATCCCAGCACGGGGAGCCTGAATAATCCCTAGCCCCGCCAGGCAAGCGGCCTGATAACTATCTGTATTATTCACGCTAATCAGGCTGTCCATTTCAATACAGCGATACGCTTGACCGTC
>CAJYHH010000832.1 GCA_913773825.1 Candidatus Sericytochromatia bacterium
GCTCAACATCATCTAAGCGGCGGCGAATCTCTGTTGAAGCTTGCTGGGCTTCTTCTTTGCGAATGCCCTGGCTAATAAAATACTGCCGGTTGAGCTGAGGCAACAGGGTTTCAACCGTATGATAAGGCAAACAAATTCGCATTGATCCTGAGCTTTCGCCCAGTCGAATTTCAAATGAGATCACCAAAACAGAATCAGTTGGCCCAGAGATCTGAACAAAGCGAGGGTTTGTTTCGATATTCTGCAAAATTGGCTTGAGATCTGGTACCAGATCTTTCCAGGCTTCTTTAAACGAGTTCATCCCTTTATTCATCACGTTTGACATCAAGGTCTGCTCAATATCAGTGAGTTCTCGGGGTTTAGGCGGCACGCGGCCAGGGCCACCTAAAAGACGTTCAATAATCGAAATTGAAGTGCCTGGCGTAAATTCAAACAGAATATTACCCACAAGGGGTTCAATTAAGTAAATCAAAACCACGGTTGGATTGGTAATAGACCGCATAAACTCGTCATAAGTCAGCTGATCAATTGAAACCACTTCAATCTGGACCGGCAAACGCATTTGGGTTGTAAGCTGGGTGCTTAACAAGCGGGCAAACATTTCGTGAACCGCCTGCAAAGTCTGCATATGTTCACGGGAAAATTTTGACGGATGCCGGAAATCATAAGCCCGCACATCTGCAACGGGCTCAGCCTGCATGCTCTGCACAGTTGTACTGCCATTGTTAATGGCAGACAAAATAGAGTCAATTTGATTTTGGGAAAGAACTTCGCCGCTTTTGGCCATACCCTACGCTTGCTGCTGCAGCTGACGGTAAAGCACCTGAGCCAAGCCAATGCCACGTCCCTGCGCCAGCTGATTTGCCCATTCTTCATCGAGCAAATCACGCATCATGCCTTCTTCAGGGCTATTGCCAAAGAGGCCACCCTCGGGCACCGTTTTACGCATATCTTTCATGATCTGCCCAAGAAAAAAAGCCTCAAAATCCTGGATAGCCTTCTTCAGCTGGGGTTTGACGGGTTCGGACTCTGGTTGAATGCTCGTCAGAGCAGCACTCTCAATCTTCATT
>CAJYHH010000833.1 GCA_913773825.1 Candidatus Sericytochromatia bacterium
TTTTTTGCTCATCAAGGCCGCCTGAGTGACGAAGAACTGCTCAGTACCAGCCAGGTTGTGGGCCCCCGCCGGGTGATGTTTCCGCTGCCTTTGCGCAAACCCTTTGATCAGCTTCAGCTCTTTGCCAATCCTGTACTTGGGGCAATTTTATCAGTCCTGCTCGACCAGGACTTTGTGCTCGACAGCTGCTCCTTAGTGATGGCCTTACCGGGTGCCGATTCCCAGCGTCTACACCTTGATGACAGCCTGCCTTTTGGCGACCATGCCATTTCGCTGCAGATTCCACCTTTGGCGATTACAGTCGGGATTCCTTTAATTGATTTAGATCCTGCTACGGGCACAACGGCGCTGTTTCCAGGTTCTCATCAGCGCTTCATTAACACGGATCTGCTGACACCAGAAGAAGCTGTGCTGCCTTATTTAAACCTGGGTGATGCCTATTTATTTGACTATCGCCTTGCCCATGCGGGCACGCCGAATCACAGCCAGCAGCGTCGGCCTTTAATCTATCTGGTCTATGCCCGCACCTGGTATCTGGACACCGCCAATCATCTGGATCTGGGCATGCCCTGGGTGATTATCGATGACGAGACGCTTAAAGCCCTGGCACCGCCTTATCAATATCTGCTCAGACGCTCACAGCTCCAGCTGCGCGGCAGACCCGTCTGGCGTAAGTTTCCAGAGCCAAGCTGATGAAGCTCAGTGATCTACAGGCTCTCTATCCTGAATTAAACAATTTGCTGACAGACAGCCATTTACAGCAGCTTCGCCAACACGGACCCGCTCTGTTTAGCCTGGGATTTTATGCTGGATCTCGTTACAATCTGCAATTAGACTTAAATCGAGCTCATCCCAGCTGTTTAATTAGCGACAAGCAGCCTGCAGCGGTCCCTCCTGATAGCCTGACAATGGCCCTGCGCGGCCAGCTTGAAAACGCCCGCTTAACGGAACTTGAGCTGCTGCCTGATGAACGGATTTTAGTCTGGCATTTTCAGTCAGAACAGCCCCGCCAGCTGGTTACAGAATTGAGCGGCCGTCACGCCAATCTGTTTTTACTGGATCAAAACAATCAGATTCTGCAATCTCTCTACCCCGATCGCTCTCAGCGCGGATTGCGACGCGGCAGTGTTTATCAGCCGCCAGCAGCCCGCCCCCTACCTGATCATTTAAAAACAGAGCTCAGTCACCTCAGCCAGCTCCCGGCTGATGGCAGTCGCTCCGCAGCCTATGCCCAGCTTAGAGAGACCCAACAAGCGCAAAACCATCGCCAGCAAATCATCCAGCAGGGACTAAAAAGCCAGCAAAGACGCTTACTGCGCGCTCAAAAATCTCTCGCGCAGCTGCAAGCTGATCTCACCAAACTCGACGAAGCAAACCTCTGGCAGCGCAGAGGAGAATTGCTGCAAGGCGCTTATGGCAAAGTCTCACGGGGAGCAGCTGAAGTAACGGTGCCTGACTATTATCAGCCTGATAGCCCACTGATTATCATTCAACTTGATCCCAGCTTAGACTTAGCCAGCAATATTCAGCGTTGCTTTGATCGCAGTCGCAAATATGAACGGGCCGCTGAACGGGCATTAGAGCTGATTGAAGCAGCTGAAGCCCAGGTCCAGACCGAACAAACCCAACTGCAAGATCTAAGCAGCCTGGCTAAAAATCCCAGCGACCTCAATCCTGAACAGCTCCAGCGCTTTAGTAGCCTGATTCCAGCACCCGTCCAACAAAAGCCTAAATCAGCTGAAGCCAAACCCTATCGTGAGTTTTTAAGTGGTGCCAATCAAGCAATCTATGTTGGCCGCAGCGCCAAAGAGAACGCTCAGCTGACTTTTAAAGTTGCCCGCGGCAATGATCTCTGGCTGCATATTCGCGATTACCCAGGCTCTCACGTGATTGTTCCGCTGCGCAAAAACGAACAAGTCCAGCCTGAGACCCTCTTAGACGCCGCCACCCTGGCTCATCACTATTCCAAAGCAGACGGCCCGGCTGAAGTGAACTATACCCGCCGCAAACACGTTCAGCGCTTTAAAGGGGGCAGCCCAGGTCAGGTTCAGCTCAGCGAATTTAAAACCCTGCTGCTGCGCCCTGAACCCGAGCGCTTAGAGCGACTGATCAGGCGCGAGGGCGCCAGTGGCGCAGTTTAGCGTCCTTTGAACGGTTTAGGATCTACAGACGGTTAGCGGTGCTGACGCACCGTTTAGAGAAGAGAAAGTATTTCCCCTAACCAGACAATCTCTGCTTGTTTCTATACCGCAGCGTCAGCTGCGCAAACCAGTAAGCTCCGCTTGCTGCAAACACCTTCCTCTCACTAGCGCTTTGCGATAATGTAAAAGCATGTCACCCACAGAATTAAGCCCTTTAAGCGTCTTAGACTCTTCTCTCACATTTCCTGATTTTCACCAAGACTGGACCCTGACAAATAGCGTCAGCTTTACAGGGATTGGTGTGCATACGGGTCAAGCTGTCCGTCTGAGTCTGCACCCCTCTGAAAAACCTGGCTTCTGGCTGCGTGATGGCAATCAACACCAGCTAATCAGCGCTGACATGGTGCGCGATACGCGTTTTTCGACTACGGTTGGCTCAGTGATGACGATTGAACATGCCCTGGCCGCGCTTAATGGCTTAGGTCTTTCAGCGGCGCTCATTGAGCCAGAAGGCCCAGAAGCGCCGATTTTAGACGGCAGCTCGGCACCCTGGGTTGAAGCCATTTTAGCGGGTGGCATTACGGCTCTTAACAGTCCTCGCCAAATCTATACCCTTAAGTCGCCCTGGCACTGGCAACAAGGTGAAATCAGCATCAGTGCAGAACCTGCTGACCAACTTGAAATTGATTACAGCATCGATTTTGAGCGTGAGCACTATCGGCTGGAACAGCAGCGCCAGTTTAACTGGAGCCCCCAGGGTTTTGCTGAAGAAATTGCCGCAGCCCGCAGCTTTGCGTTTGAACGCGATGCGGCTGCTTTACAGGCTGCAGGCCTGGCAAAGGGCGGCAGTTTAGCGACCTCACTTGTGCTGATCGAAACGGGCGGCAGCCTCAATCCAGCCCGCTGGCCTGATGAGCCGGTGCGTCATAAAATCCTGGATTGCCTGGGTGATATGGTTCTGCTGGGAGGCTGGCTAAATGCGCGTCTGAGCATCAGGCGTGGGGGCCATACGGCACATGTTACAATGGTAAAAACCCTACAAGACCAGGCTTTGTTAGCTCCGGTTAGCGGCATGAGGTTGGCTAAATGAGCGAGATTTCAGAATCGCTTAAACCTGAATCCCCAGACACAAAAACACCTGTCATCGGTCCACTTGATGTGCGCGCCATTCAGGCTCTCTTACCCCATCGTTTCCCGTTTTTATTGCTGGATCGGGTGCTGGAGCTTGAACCCGGCAAACGCGCTATCGCCAT
>CAJYHH010000834.1 GCA_913773825.1 Candidatus Sericytochromatia bacterium
GAAATGATGGGAACAACGCTGACGGTTGCTCTGATCAGTGGCCAGACCTTAACGCTGGGGCATGCTGGCGATAGCCGGGCTTATTTAGTCAGAGGCGAAATGATTGCTCAACTGACTGAAGATCACACCATTGCAGCGCGGCTGGTTAAATCAGGCAAAATGACGCCAGAAGAGGCCGCCATCAGCAAATATCGTAATGCCCTAAGCCAGGCGCTAGGCGCCAGCGAAAAAATCCAGCCCGACATTACCTCGTTTCCGCTTGAAAAAGGCGACTGGCTGGTGCTGTGTACAGATGGCCTGACGCGCTATCTCAAAGATGAAGAGCTTGTCGAAATGGTCGCCAACACAACCCCTGAAAAACTCTGCAGCGATTTACTCAAACTCGCCAATAGCCGGGGTGGACGCGATAATATTACGGTTGTCGCAGCGCGTTTCTAAAGCGCTTATAGCAGCTCGTATCTGACACATCTGCAGACCTGATGACCTCGACAATGGCACAGTGCGTATTGAAAGCCGCTTTTTAGACTGCTAGACTGCAGCACTTCTAAACAACAGATGCTTCAAGAGGTATGCGATGCAAAAGATTATGACCCGTACGTTTATGTGGCTGATGGTGATGACCCTGCTGTTACCCAGCTCAAGTCTGGCCCTGAGCGCCAATGATATTGTCGGTGTCTGGATTACACCTGGCGCTAAATCTAATGTCCAGATCAGCAGCAGCGGCGGCAGCTATTCTGGCAAAATTATCTGGCTCAAAGAGCCCAACCGCGACGGCAAACCCAAAACGGACGTTAATAACACAGATGCATCTAAACGCGGCCGCAAATTAATGGGGCTGAGCCTGCTGAGCGGCTTTACCTTTAAAGGCGATCACTGGGAAGGTCAGATTTACAATCCCGAAGACGGAAAAACGTATAGCTGCGTGCTGTACCTCAAAGGCCGCAACCTCGAAGTCCGTGGCTACGTCATGAACCCAGCCTTTGGTAAAAGCCAGACCTGGACAAAGAAATAGCTGGTAAAAAATAATAAACAAAAAGTCCAAGAGCTTAACACTCTTGGGCTTTTTGTTTTATGGATATTATTTGGGCTATTAAGTTTGAGCTATTGAAACTAGCTTTTATCAACCACTGCCAGTGTCAGACGACTAATGCAGACTGGCTTGCCCTGCTCAGTTGTAATTCGAATCTCCCAGACCTGAGTACTGCGACCGACATGAATCGCTGTTACGCGCCCAAAGACCCAGCCTTCACGTACTGCACGCAGATGATTGGCGTTGATTTCAAGGCCCACAACTGATTTGTGTTCACGGTCAATACAGAGCGTGCCAGCAACTGATCCCAGGGTTTCGGCCAGTAAGACCGAAGCGCCGCCGTGTAATAAGCCAGCAGGCTGGTGAGTGCGTTTATCAACTGGCATCCGCGCAACGAGGAAATCAGCCCCAACTTCGGTAAATTCAATCCCAAGGGTTTCAACAGCAGTATGTCGGCCCATCGCATTGAGTTCTTCAAGACTGGCTTGTTCAGTAAAATTCATCTTGGTATTTCCTCACCCAAACAGATTGTATTGCAAAATACAGCGAATCGCCGAAACACCATCACGCCAGTTGATCTTTTTACCTTCACTATAAGTCCGGCCACTGTAAGAAATCCCAACTTCATAGATCCGGCAACGCAGTTTGGCCACTTTAGCTGTGACTTCAGGTTCAAAACCAAAGCGGTTTTCTTTCAGCTCAATTGACTGAATAATTTCACGTCGGAAGACTTTATAGCAGGTTTCCATATCGGTCAGATTGATATTGGTAAATATATTCGACAATAAGGTCAAAAATCGGTTGCCGACCATATGCCAGAAATAAACAACCCGGTGTGGACGCCCCCCCATAAAACGTGAGCCATAAACAACATCTGCCCGCCCATCCAGCATGGGCTCCATGAGCACAGGGTATTCCTGGGGATTATATTCCAGATCGGCATCCTGAATAATAATGAAGTCTCCGGTCGCAGCAGCAATGCCAGTGCGTAAAGCCGCACCTTTACCCTGGTTAACTGGATGATAGATCACACGACTGACAAGTGTTTCTATTTCACGCAACTTTTCAGTCGTGCCGTCACTTGAAGCATCATCAACGATAATAATTTCTTTGTCTGCAAAAGGCGCATCTTTAACAGCCTGAATCACGGTTTCAATCAGCTTCACTTCGTTATAGCAGGGAATCACCACGCTGATTTTCATACAGGCCGTCGACCCACAGCAATCACTGAAAGTCCCATCTTGCCAGCCAGACAGCGATCGATCAAACGATGAACTGGAACAAATCGATTATAAAGATCCATTGGCCCATCTGGAATCTGACGCTTGCCTAATAGATTGCCCACAACATACCAACCCAGCAGACCCGAAGCATTAAAGTAAAAACACCGCTCCAGTTCAAACCCGCTGCGTCGCAACAGCCGACTCAGTGAGGGGCGATTGTACCGTCTAAAATGCCGTAAGGCTTCGTCAAAACCGTTATAAAGCTGCATATATGCTGGAACGAGAATAATCGCCTTACCTCCAGGACGCAAAAAATCATAAATCGCTTTCATCGCCATCAGATCATCATCAATATGCTCAACCACGTTGAGGGCATAAACCGTATCAAAAGCGCCAATTAAATCAGCATAAACCTCACGATAATCAGGTTTACCAAGCATCACGGCTAACGGATGTTGGCCAGCAAATCTTTCACGAAGAGCTTGATGATAAGCCACTTCACAATCACTAAGCGTCAGATCAGCTCCCTTGGCAATAAAAAACTGCGAAAGATTCCCCAAGCCACTGCCAATTTCAAGAATCTTGCCTTGGCAATAAGGCGAGATTGTTTCATACATCCAGCGGTTAAAAGCGTCCTGGCGTGCAAGCAGGTCCAGGGTTTCATAACCGACTTCATCACTCATCGAATCTCAACCTGCCTTTCCTGAAGTATATCGGCCTCGCGGATCAGGATTTTTTGTTTTTGGCCTGCGATTTCAAGCTGATAAGGCCCTTCTGCTGAACTGATTTCTGGATTATCGCTAACAGCATAGGGAACCCGTTGAGTGTAACGTCCCTGAGCATCAGCCTGAATCGTCCAGTTCAGATTAAAGCGCCGACCGGTGTTTGTGCGGATTCCCACCTGTAGACGTCCTTGAGCATTCGGCACTGTTTGACCACGAATTAAAGCTCCCGCCACTCGCTCATAAATCCGAAAACGGGAAGGATTTGAAAACTGGGGTTGCTGGCCAGGCGGAGGTGACTGACCATAAAGCAGAAAAGGATCTTGATCCATAAGAAAAAGATGAACGGGCACCGTCTCTTTACTTTCATAAACCAGACGCATATTCTGCGGAGTTTGCGGAAGAAGTTCAGGAAACATCAGCCGATAATAAAGAGAAGACTGAAACCCAGACCCCAGATAGCCAAGCGAGTAAGTCTGCCCAAGATAATCAAACTGTTTTTGAGCAAGCCAGGGCTCACGGGACTTAAGCTGATCTGTTCCTAATAGAGCAGGAGCCTCCCAAAGCAGCTCCGTACCTAGCACCACATAACGTACCTGACTCTTTTGCAAACGCTCTAACGCTTCGCGCTCACTCTTCAGACTCAAGACATCGTGTAAAAAATCAGCCTGCAGACCAAAATTATCACTAACAACAGGCCGCTGAGCCCGCACCAGTAAAAAGTGGCCTTTTTCCCAATTGTCGAGCACACCATAACCTGGCAGCTTAGAAGCTTTGAGCCAATCGCCAGCACTTGGTGTCTGTTTGCGCAGCCAATCAGCCGTTGCAACATAGCTTGGATGTAAAGCAGGGCCAGCTGTTCGCTGACGGTTGAGATACATCCCCAATGACCAACTTCCCGATAGAGCAATACAAATCAGCACTAGTGATTTGAGTCTAAGCCGAAGATGTTCACTCCCGCGTTCCATAAAGGCAGCTAATAAAAGAGGCAGCAGTAAAGAGACAATATATAAAAAGCGCCGGCTATCAAGACTCAAAACCACAAAAGCCAGAAAAGCAGAGGGCAAAAGATAACTCAGTAAATCCCCTGAGCGCCAGCTATCCCGCAATAGCCAAATCGCTAATAAGGGCCCAGCCAACACCAGAGGTGAGATCACTTCAAGGACCAATGGCAGGTCTTTTAGACCGATCGGCTGTAGTTCAGCCACCTGAGAGACAAAGGCGTATCCCCCGCCCTGGCCCCAAATAAAATCTAAACCCAGCAAAATCTGCCAGGCTAATACAGTACCTAGGCCAACAAGGGCTGCTGCAGCAGCTAGAGCATAACGGGGGCGATCTTTGCGCCAGGCCAGCGCATGTAAACACAAACCGCCAGCCAGTAACAGCAAAGGCTGGAACAAAGAAGGACTATCATAACGAATCAGCAGCTGCCAGCTGCCTTGCCAAGGATAAAAACAAGCCAGCGCCAAACCAGCCAATTCAAAGGCCAGCGCCATATCAGCCAGACCTTTACTGGGCCGCAAAAGTCCCCAAACAGCCAGTAATCCACTCAAGATTGCGGCATAGAGCGTACTGCCGCTCCAGACCACAAACAACAGACAGAGAGCAGCACTAGAGCCAAATAGACAGGCCCGTTTACCGCTATTTTCAAGTTTGGTCAGGCAAAACAAGCTAAGTGAAAAAGCCAAGGTTTCAGCAATATGATGATCAATCTCAGTCAATTGAGAGATATTAATATTCATCGGCAAAATGAGGTAGAGCAAAAGCGCTAACCAAGCCCATTTTGGCGCAATCCGACGGGCCAACAGATAAATAATCGCAGCTGTCGCCAGACCAACAAAAATCGGAAAAGCCGCAACAATCCATTCAATCCGGTCAGGGCTCATTTGCCCCAGAGTCAAGATCCAGACCCAGAGCGCCAGCAACCAACTATATTGGATCGGCCAGATGCAGGGTTCTGTGTGAGATAAGCCTCGCCAATAATCCAGAGTTGTCAGCTGCTCTGGCGCCATCAGGGCCAGCATTACCCGACGCAAATGGTAATAAGAATCAGGAGATTTGAACAGCAAACCCGTTTCAGGCTGCCAAATCACATTCCAGCAACTCAGTCTCAGCAGCAGTCCGAAAGCAAATAGACTCAGTATCCAGGTCCAGGCCGGTAGGCGCGAAGCATGATGGCGAGCGGGTGTTTCCATCCTAGCAAATTAACAAACCCCTTAAGCCCCGTCAACTGCAAGGCCAGCCTGGACCGATACAGTCTTAAAGGGCCTCTACAACTTGCAGAGCACCTTCGAGTTTGCCAAAAGGTGCAGAAACCTGAATACCCTGAATCTCATCCCTTAAGGCCTGAACCATTTCCTGGGCAATCTTGACGCCTTCAAGTCGGCCCTCACCGCGCTGTTCAGCATCATACATGCGCTGCATAATCAGATCAGGGATTTCAACACCTGGCACTTCGTTTTGCATAAACTCTGCGTTGCGAAAGCTTGCCAATGGCCAAATACCCGCCAGAATCGGAATCCGATGGCTATCAATTCGGTCTAAAAAGCGTCTAAACGATTCAACATCAAAAATCGGCTGAGTAATCGCATATTCAGCCCCTGCTTCAACTTTATAGAAAAAGCGGCTAATTTCTTTTTCTAGATCAACTGCAACGGGATTAACACCCACGCCAATTAAATAACCTGTGGGCTGATTAAGCGGGTTACGTCCCAGATCATAACCATGATTCAGCGCATAAACTAAATTGGTCAGACCAATCGCATCCACGTCAAAGACCGCTGTGGCGTCTGGATAATCCCCGAGTTTAGGTGGGTCACCTGTGACCAGCAGAATATTGTGAATTCCAGCAGCGTACAGACCCAACAAATCTGACTGCATCCCCAGCAAATTGCGGTCACGACAGCAATAGTGGGGAATCGGTTCAATCCCGACTTGCTGATGAATCAACAGCGACATAATCTGATTGCTCATGCGCGCAGACGCCCGCGGACCATCAGGCAGATTGATCGCATCAATGCCTTTTTCATGAAGGATTTTGGCTTTGCTGAGAATCGCACTGGGGTCACAGCCGCGTGGGGGCGTCAGCTCAATGCTGACAACTTTTTCACCCTGACTGAGTTTACGCGCCAGACGGGATTTTTCAGCCAAAGGCACAGGCTCAACTGGCGGTGTTTCAGGCTTAGGCATAATCGGATTAAGCTGAACACGCCCAGGTTGTAAGGCTTTAACTGAGCGAGCAATTTCAGCAATGTGCTCCGGCGTGGTGCCACAACAGCCACCAATAATCTGCACACCCGATTTAATCAGCTTGCGGGCATAAGACGCCATATACTCAGGTGAACACATATAAATCGTCCGGTCCTGATACAAACGCGGATGACCCGCATTGGGCTGAGCAGCCAAAGGTTTATCTGTGTATTCCTGCATTTGCTGGATCACATCAAGCATAATTTTAGGGCCCACACTGCAGTTAAGACCAATCGCATCGATTTCTAATTTATCCAGAGCAGCTGTAAACAGTTCAGGCGGCATGCCTAAAATGGTGCGTCCTTCATCATCTACCGTCATCGAAGCCACAATCGGCAAATCACTGTGCTTACGAATCGCGCGCACCGCCTGACCCAGCTCATCAACGTTGGTAAAAGTTTCAAGAATAAACAGATCTACTCCACCAGCTAACAAAGGCTCAACCTGTTGCTCAAAATAAGCGCAGGCTTCGTCAAAGGAAGTGGGGCCCAAGGGCTCAATTTTAATGCCCAAAGGGCCCATAGAACCCGCAACCAGCGCCTGATCACCGGCAACTTCACGAGCAATTTGTGCACCAGCCAGATTAATTTCAGTAACGCTGTCAGCTAAACCATGGGTGCGTAACTTAAGCTGATTGGCACCAAAAGTATTGGTTTCAATCACCTCAGCACCTGCATCGAGATAACTCTGATGAATACTTTTAACCAGATCGGGCTGCTGAAGATTTAGCACATCAAAGTTTTTGTTAATAAATACACCGCGATTATAAAGTTCTGTGCCCGTCCCGCCATCAAAGACAATGAGACGTCCTTGAGCTAATCTTTCTCGAAAGGGGACTATAGACATTTAAACTCTCCTCGTCGCGCAGCTGGCGGGTAACCTGATTGACGCTATGCGTCATTGTATAAAAGATTATACCAGCCGTTATGCCCGACAAACAGAAAAAAAGGCAGCCCTTAGGCTGCCGAAACACGCACCGTTGATGAACCAATTAAATGAATCAAACTGTTTGGCCGAGAGAATGCACTAAATGAAAATCAGCTGGCTTTAATTTGGCGTCGCTCCAGGCCGGCTTCCCACTGCCTGACCTGTTTTTCAAGCTGTTCATAAAGCCGGGGGCGATTGCGACCATAATCAAGCCAGACCATTTTGCAGCTTGGGCAGTACTCTAACTGCACATCAGCATTTTGAGGGGTCTGGGTCAGCGTCTGCTGACAGGTCGGGCAATGCGTCATTTAGCATTCCCTCCTTTCAGGGATAACAGCATCATAACGGCTTTGCTTAATATACACAAATTCAATGTTATTATAAATTTAATAGTTATTTTGAATATATAACTTAAGAGCTGATATCTGAGCGGTTTGAGGCTTGTCTGAAAAAGCCTGAGGCCTTGCAAAAGTCGGAACAAATGTTAAAATAAAGCTAAATACAGGGAAAGAAAAGGCAAATATGAAAGTACCTTTTAAAGGACAGATCCAATCGGCAGCTTTATTTGCCCTGACATCTCTGTTATTAGCCTGTCAGGTGGGTCCTTCACTTAACTCACTTAACCGTCCCTCATCATCCGGTCTTCAGGCCAGCACGGTTCAGGCAAATGCCCAAAGCTCCTCTCAACGCGCCACAAGCTGGAAAAATTTCATTCAAAAAGACTTTGATCGCACATTTGATGAACACGACCTCAATCACAATGGGCGCATTGAAGCCAGCGAAATTCCCTATGCTCCTAAAAGCTTTACAGCCCTTGATAAGGATCGCAATGGCTTTTTAAGCCGCCAGGAAGCCTTGCCCGATAGTCGCCACGTCCAGTATGTTACTGATTATATGGTGAACCACTTTGAATCAAAGCCACAAGCTCAGATTCCCCGGAGTGAAGATCCGCTGCTCCAGCAGCTCCCGGGGCCAGCTGAACTTGAGCACTTTCGCGAAGAAGTCACCCGCCCGATTCTCAAACAAGAACTTCGCCAGCAGCCCCATCAAGTCCCTGTCTTGCTGGTTCCTGGTTACGCCGAACCCAGCTGGTACTTTATGTACGGCATCTACGAACAGCTTAAAGCTGCAGGCTGGGCCGTTGAAGGGATTAATCTCTTCCCCAACTTTGCTTCAGCTGAAGAACAAGCTGCTAAAATCCGCGAACGCGTGAATGAGATGAAGCGCCGCTTAGGCGTGGATCGGGTTGATTTAGTTGTGCATAGCTTTGGTGGCTTAGTCAGCCGCTACTATATTCAAGAGCTCGGCGGCACAGACCATGTGCGCAATCTGGTGACAATTGCAACTCCCCATCACGGCACCTATGTGGCGTACTTGGGACCAGGTGACAGCGCTTTACAAATGCGGCCCAAGAGTGATTTTTTACAGCGTCTAAACGGTAAAGGTTTTGCTTATTCGCCCGTGAAGTACACCTCGATCTGGAGCAATCTGGATGAAATTGTAATCCCGCCTAAAAATGCCATTATGCCTGACTCAAACGTGCGTTATGTGCCTTGGACAGGCCATCTGACGATTATGTTTAGCCAGCGCACCTATCGCTTTATTCGTGAAGCGCTTGAGCAATAAGCCCACTGAGATAAACTTGCCTGGACTCTTGAGCTTTTTTACAATAGAGAAGCTGAAACGATACCAGACAACAGGGGTTTAGATGGCGAAGATTCAGAAGATCATCTACAAATGCGCCCATGTAAAAAACAAAGTCAGTCTTGATGTTGAAGTTGAGGCTGAAAAAGGCTTTTTCGGCAGCAAAATAACATCCCAAAACTTGATCAAATGTGACCTCCAGGCGATGGGCGGCTGTAATATGCGCATCGATCGTTTTGATACACGTTGTCCGGCTGTAGCCCAAGCCGGAAAATGCACTTTAAAATAAGCTAAAAATAAACTGACAAAGTAGCTGCTTATGCGATATACGGATTATTACGCCATTCTTGGCCTGGAAAAAACCGCAGGCGATCAGGACATTCGCCGTGCTTTTCGTCGCCTGGCTAAAGAGTTTCATCCGGATATGCATCCTGGTGACGCGGTTGCCGAAAAAAAATTCAAAGAAATCAACGAAGCCTATGAAGTCTTAAGCGATCGTCAAAAGCGAGCCCGTTATGATCAGTTGGGTAGTGAATGGAACCAATACCAGGATTTAGGCGATATTTTTGGCGAGCGCCCAGGCAAGGGTCGCCAGGTTGAATTTGGCTCACAGATTTTTGACTTAAACTTTTCTGACTTCTTTGAAACCTTTTTTAGCGAGCAAGCTGGCTCTTTTTGGGATCAGCATAGCAAACAGGGCTCTCAAACAAAATCCGGGCCCAGAGCTCAAGCAGACTTCAAAGCTCATCAAACTGCCCAGCCCTCTTATCAAGCACATCTCAATGATGAGCTCTATGAAGAGATCCCTGATGAGCCAGAAGAATCCCTCAATCCATCACAGCCCGATATTCAATACACAGCAGACATTAGCCTTGAAGAAGCTCTACAGGGTACTAAACGCCGAATCCAGGTCTTTGAAGGCGATCAGATGCATACGATTGAGGTAAAGATTCCAGCTGGTGTCAAAGACGGCTCAAAAGTGCGCGTTGGCAGTCAGTCTGGTAATTTTTTTCTTGAGATTCGCCTGCGTCGCCACAATATCTTTGAGCCTGATGGCAATCATCTGCGCTGCAACGTCAGCCTGATGGACTATGAAGCGATGCTTGGTACGCTTAAAACCGTGCCTTTGCTACATGGCAGCGTTCAGATGAAAATCCCCCCAGGTAGCCAGGCCGGTCAGACCTTTCGCATTCGCAACCAGGGCCTGCCAGACCTCAAAAACACAGAACAGCGCGGCGATATTCTCGCCACGCTGGAAATTAAAGTGTCAAAAGATCTAACCGATGAAGAGCGCTCTTTAATGGAGCGTTTTAAACTGCTCCGCGATCAAAAAACCGCTCAACGCGTCTAAACATCAAGCATCAATTAAGGCTTCTTACCCTTTGTCACGCCGATTACATGACCGGTTGTCTGGTTAACCAGGCCTTCAATCTGGGCTGCGCTCAGCGTATGCAGGCTATTGCCACGCCCATTATCTGAAGCACCGGTATCGAGCATATAGTGCCCGGCTTTGTCTTTAAACACGGTTACAAAGTGATTCTGAGGTTCCGTTTTACTCGGCGAGCGCAGTGCTCCTGTCTGAGTATCCAGATACACCCCTGTCATCAGAATGCCGTCAGGATGAGCTTTCCAAAAGGCTTGTACCGTTTCTGTACGCTGAAAGCGGTTATCAATTGATTTGCCCAACAGCGCTTCGCCTTTTAAGCCCAGCTTATCAAGAGCGGCTGTCACTTCGCCCCCAAGCGTTACAGAGACAATCTTGTCGTCTATATAGCTATAGCTGACTTGAGAACTTAAACCCGTTGCCCCATCAGTATTGGCAAAGTCAAACAGTGCTTCTTGAGCGCGATGTAAGTTAGCATAAGTCAGCTCAGTGCCCTGTTTAGGATCAAGCTTAAGGCGTTTGGCGGCATCAGCAAAGTCACCGCCTAAGAGCAAAAATGCATTTATTAGCGAAGCAGAGCCGCAGCGTTGATAGTCGTCATTGGTCTCAGCCAGATTATCGCGTTGTGACACCTGGCTGAGTTTAGCGCGAGTTGTCTCACCCGGAATCCGATCACTTTCGCTATAAGCAGGCGTGAACATAAAGTCCAGAGTCTGACCCGGAATCCCATAGCGAATCCGAGTTGTTGCGCTGACATTATCCAGATAAGCCAAAACCTGCTTCGCCATCCAGGCATCATCAGCTTTTGGCTTTTTGGCTGTTTGAACTTCAGCGCCGACTTCTTTAAGCCGAGCATAATCTGCGCGATCAATCAGTTGATCCTGACTAAGTTGAATCAAAGTCGTGCGAAAATTTCCCATAACAGCTTATCGTTTGATCCTTAACACTACTTGCGAACCCGCTCAACAAACAAAAACTGGCGATCGTCCATATTTTGCAAGGCTTCGACAATTTCCATACGCGTATAGGGCATATTGGCATGCATTTTGCCAATACACTGATTGCCATCGATCATTTCCAAGAGCATCCAGGCTGCTTCAGGCAATTGCTCACCGCTGCCGGGCATCAAAATAATTTCAGGAATGTCCATTTCCTGATACATATCCCAAAGAATCTGATAACGACGATTATATTCATGAGCTTCGGCTAATAAGTCATAAGCATTAGTCCGGATGGTTTTGCGTTCAGGCGGGACCTGACCACCAGGAATATAAATAAAATTGCCGCTTTCCCAGCAGAGCAAGTCCATAAAGGCCTGAGCGGGTTCAAAGTTTTTATTTTTGATGTCTGCTAGCAGAATATTTCCGTTATGCAGCCAGATATTGCCTTCTTCAAACGATGTCCAGGCCATAATCTGACCACCGGCATTGTTTTCCACTAGTTTATGCAGGGCCTGTGACAGCGAAAACTGTTTAAACATCCGAATTTTAGGCAAAAGCGCCTGACCCGGTGAAGCTAATGAGCGCTGCCGAACAACCCGCATCAGGGAACGTAATTGGCGACAGTTAGTAAAGCGATGCTGAGGTTCTTTATGCATACAGGTCAGAATCAGCTGATTGAGATCTTCGCCAATCAGTGGATTGAGCTGCACGGGTGGCGCGGGCTCATGGTTCATCACCATTAAAATCGCCGCCCCGTGATTATCTGCGTTATAGGGCAACATCCCCGTAAACACTTCGTACATCATCACGCCGAGTGAGTAAATATCGCTTTGAGCTTGAGTCAACTTACTGTTCTGAAGCTGCTCAGGCGACATATAGCTGACGGTCCCGACCAGTGAGTTACGCGAAGCTGGAGTCTCCATCCCCTCAATTCGGGCAATGCCAAAATCCAATAACTTAGCCGTCTGACCATTATTAATCACCAGAATATTTTCTGGTTTGATATCCAGATGAATAATCCCACGAGCGTGAATATGCTCTAAGGCATCCGCAATCTGATCAAGTAAATCAAGCAACTGCGCGGGCTGATGACGCAAACGCGGTGCCAGCTGGTCAAGTGAAGACCCGACTAATAGCTCAAGCGCCATATAATATTCGCCATCTGCTTCAATCAGCTCATGAAAGCCCATAATATGCGGATGGTCGACTAAGCCCATCACGGTGCCTTCGTTCTGAAAGCGCTGGATGCGCAATTCACGCTCCGCTTCTGTGAGTGTAGGCGGCAGATTAAGATGTTTGAGGGCCACAAGCTGATTGGTCATCAGATCCATGGCTTGATACACGGTCGCAGTACCGCCCTGACCGTATTCCTCCATAATTGCGTAGCGCTGTGCAACGGCCATTCCTTTGGCCAGCCTGAGCATAGATGTGCTCATGAGCAGCTCCCTTCCTGTGTTCTCAACAAAGCAACCAGCCCCATCCTGGCGCCAACTACTTTTACAGCTTGAGTTTTAATTCAACAAAATTCGACAGGTCATGCAAAACAGATAAAATCCGTACAACCGGGAAGCCCAAACGCATCTGAATCGATAGCTTGTAATGATTCTTTTATCATACCCTGAAAAACTCCAAAAAGTTCAGCTTGACTGACTAACTTTTGGGCGGCGCAGGCGCCGGAACATCCAGATAAAGGGAAACAACAACCATCTAAAGGGCGCCAGCAGTGCTCTGATAAAGCGCACCCCTGAAAGTTGAAGCAAGAGCAAAATCCCCACAGAACCAAAGGCAATATTCTGAACCCAGGCCGCTAACAAGGGCGTTACGGTACCCGCTTTGCCCAAGCTGGTAAAAATCGAATATGTCACATACCAGACAAAAACCAGCGCAATACTAATTGCCACCCCAAAATAATTGCCCATTTTAGAGAACATAATTCCAATTGGGGCAGCCAGCAAAATGGTAAAGAAGGTCGCCAGCGGGAGTGAAAATTTAGTGTAGTAGTCCATCAGATCCTGACGGACATCCTGGCCTTGAGCGCGCTTTTGATCAATTAATTTAGCGGCATCACCACTTGCCAGCGAGCGTACGTCTGCTTGATCTGAAAAAACCATATCAGGCTTGATTTCCATCTGTAGTTCCATGCGCTTAAAGCGGATCTCATGATCAATCCAGCCTGTGGGCTCAATTTTATGCAGAATCCCATTGCGCATCACCCAGCGTGTATCTTCACGGGTGGCGTACTGAGAGGCAATCACCTGCGGAAACTCACTGCGAGTCTGATCAAGAATATAGAGGCGGTTGAGCAGGTTAATATTGCGGTCGATTTTTTCAACATAAAAATAGCGCTGATCCAGTTTTAAAAACGTTTTTTCTTTAATCACCTGAATCGGCTCACGGCGCATCATATCTTTAAGAATCTCAACCGTCTGGCGATTGGCCCAGGGCACAACAAATTCCTGAATCCAGTAACCCAGTCCGCTGATAATCAGCGAAAGGGTGATCACAGGCGCCACAATCCGACTTAAACTGACCCCGCAGGCCCGCAACGCAATAATCTCACTATCACGGCCTAGTCTACCCAAAGCCAGCAGAGTTGCAAACATATAC